>JBIKSB010000005.1:0-15735 GCA_044348855.1 Ilumatobacteraceae bacterium
CATGTGCAGGCACATGGGTGCGTGGCATTGCCGATGGCAAACCTCGCGAGGTGTACCTGTATCACGTGGCAGATAATGAAACCACAATGCGCGACTACGGTTCACAAGCAGTGTTGTGGCAAACAGCAGTGTGTCCGGTGATGGCTCTTGAGCTTCTTGCCAACGGTGACTGGAAAGGTTCTGGCGTTCTTGGTCCAGAAGAGTTTGACGCAGTTCCCTTCTTGAACTTGATGGGTGACTACTCCACGCATCACGGCATCTTGGAAATGGGTCCTGGTCTATGGCCAAGCCCCAAGGCCACAGGTCAGCCTGGGTGGGATCGTCCCGTGCGGCGCGCCATCGTTCCTACTGTCTAAGCAATCGCCTTAGAGGGCAATACGCAATCGATGAGCTACGTGGCGAGAACTTGTTCCGACGCGTAGTTCCACATCTCCATTCCACTGCGACCAACTCTTTGAGTCGACATCCCACATGCGATAGGCATTTCTGTCTATCACCACCGATGCATTCACAGTGCTGTGCGCAGGTACATATACCCGGGCCCATCCCACAAGAATTTGGTTGGGTTCATCTTGAGGCAATGCGTAGCGTGAGACTCGATGTGCATACACCTGTACCACTTCCACGCCGTCACGTGATGATGTATTCGACATAGTGACATTGACGCGATGGTCTCCTGCTGTTGCTGCATCATCGATAGTGATCTGTGCATAGCCAAGACCAAAACCAAAAGGAAATAGCGGCTCTTTACCCACGGTGTCATACCAGCGATACCCCACCAGGCGTCCCTCAATATATTGCGCTGCATTGTTGCGTCCTGGGTGATGCTCGAACGCTGGCGTATCTTCCAAACAACGAGGCAAAGTGACCGGAAGTCGACCGCTTGGCTCCACAACACCGGTCAAAACATCCACTAACGCATCGCCCATTTCTTGACCAGGGAACCACGCGTACACCACAGCATCTACTTCATCTATCCATGGCATAGCAACAGGCGAACCTGCATTTATCACCACAATGGTGCGCTTGCTGACTGCGGCAACATCTGCAATGAGTTCATTTTGTTCACCAGGTAGATCCATCGATTCGCGATCCCAACCTTCACTTTCCCAATCATCATTGGTGCCCACCACCACAACCGAGACATCACATTGCGCCGCCACATCAACTGCATCTTGGCGTTGATTCGTCACGATGGGCGCCATTGCACCAATGTTCAGGCCACTGAGTCCCATGCCACGTGGCGCATGACGCAGTTCAATCAACATGGAATAAGTAGTTTCCGCCTGCAGAGAAATCTGTTGCACTAGTTCGGGCTTACCCATGCCAAAGAATGAACCGCCGCGGTCAAGTGAGGCGTTATCCAACACCAATGCACCATCTATATACATCTTCACGGGCGCAACTGATTCAACACTGAACTTCCACTCACCGGTCACATCGGGTGTGAACTGTGCAGAGATGCGCGCAGCAAAGTCAATGTCGCCCATGCGTCGATTCAATGGGTCACCTGCCCACAAAATCCGAAATGTTCCCGTGGTGCCTGTCTCTGCAGGCACAGCCGCCGGAGCATCAAGGTCAGTAGAAGATGCGAAGTATTCCACCACCACATCAGATGTGAGACGTGTATCTAGTTCAGGAAGCTTTTTATTGATGTTGCAGCCAGGTGCATGTTGCACATCTATTCCTCGTGCACTCAATGTTGTCGTGAGTGCATCGAGTGGATGTGAGATGCGGGTGGGAGTGACGTGCGCACTTCCTCCTCCCATCACCATGCCATGAGCAGCGTTAGGCCCAATCACTGCAACCGAGCCCATCTCTACTGTTGCATCAAGTGGCAAGGCGTGATTGTCATTCTTCAATAACACCATTCCCGCAGCGGATGCACGGCGTAGAAGTGCAAGATCATCGGCATCGTCACGTGTGGTTTCAGCCCCAGGTGGTTGATGCAGCCCACCAGTGCGTTCCATCAACTCAAGAACTCGACGCGCACATGCAGTCACGGCTTCTGCAGATACCTCGCCTGCGGCAACTGCATCAAGAAGTTTTTGGCCGCGGTGCAATGCCGGACCCGGCATCTCAAGGTCACAACCTGCAATCACACCTTCTGCGGTGGAATGCAAACCAAACCAGTCGCTCATGACAAGGCCATCAAAATTCCATTCATCACGCAGAACTTCTTGTAAGAGCCACACTGAATCTGCTGCAAACGGGCCGTTCACGCGGTTATAGGCCGTCATGATCGACATCACTTCAGCATCAGCCACTGCGCGTTCGAAGGGAACCAAATACAGCTCACGCAAGGTGCGCTCATCAATTTGGGAATCAATCGTCATGCGTTCGAATTCGGTGTCGTTACCCACGAAGTGTTTGATACAACTCGCCACACCATTGGATTGCACACCTTTGACATATTCCACTGCAATCAATGCAGTCAACAAAGGATCCTCGCTCATGCATTCAAAGTTGCGTCCACCAATGGGCGTGCGATGCAAATTCACTGTGGGCGCAAGATGCACACGTGCACCTTTGGCATGAAGTTCTCGTCCGAGAAGTTCTCCCACCTCGCGAATCATGCTTGTATCCCATGTCGCAGCAAGCGCTGTACCGCATGGCACGTTCATCGATGCAGGACCATCAAATCGTGAACCACGCACACCGGCGGGTCCATCACTCACGCGCAGTTTGGGAATATCCAATCGAGGGATGGGAACGGTATTCCACATATTCGATCCCGCTAGCAAAGACACCTGTTCTTCTAGCGTGAGTTCGGCAAGGAGTTTTTCGACAGGAGCAGAAGGCCGAGCGTGGGGCATTTCCAGCACACTAGTGCCATCTGGTCCCACCCCTTTCAAGCCCAACTGGTGCCCGTAGGCTTGCAAGGTGCCCGATTCCCCCGACATCTTGGAACAAGCTGCAATACGGCGAACATTTGCCATTATCAGCCACCCAGACGCCGGTAAAACCACCCTCACCGAGAAGTTTTTGCTCTATGCGGGTGCAGTGCAAAGTGCCGGGGCGGTCAAGGCTCGCGGTGATCGTCGGTCCGCAACCTCTGACTGGATGGAAATGGAACGCCAGCGCGGCATCTCCATTTCGTCCACTGTGTTGCAGTTCCCCTATCGGGAGTGCATCTTCAATCTTCTCGACACACCTGGTCACCGCGACTTTTCCGAAGACACCTACCGCGTGTTGTCCGCAGTTGATGCTGTGATCATGGTGCTCGACGTCGCCAAAGGTATCGAGCCGCAAACTTTGAAACTGTTTGAAGTGTGTCGCTCACAGAATCTTCCTGTCATTACTTTTTTCAACAAGTACGACAGACCAGGACGTGATCCACTTGAGTTGCTCGACGAAGTGGAAGAACAAATTGGTCTTCGCCCTACCCCGGTGACGTGGCCGGTCGGTCAATCAGGAGATTTCCGTGGCGTGATCGATCGTCGCACGGGAGATTTCATTCGTTTCACTCGTGTGGCGCGTGGGTCATCTATTGCGCCCGAGGAAATCGTCAGCCCGGAAGTTGCAGCAGAGGAAGAAGGTGCAGCATGGACCGCAGCACTAGATGGTTGCGGCTTGCTTGATGCCATCGGCGCCGATGTAGATCTTGAAAGTTTCCTTGCTGGTCAAAGCACCCCGGTATTCGTGGGCTCTGCACTGACCAACTTTGGTGTGCAGATGATTCTTGACGCCATTGTGGATCTTGCACCACCACCGCATCCACGCCGTGATGTCAATGGTGAACCGCGCGCACTCGAAGCAGATTTCGCGGCATTTGTCTTCAAGATTCAGGCCAACATGGACCCCAACCATCGTGACCGCATCGCCTTTGCGCGTATTTGTAGTGGCAAGTTTGAACGCGGCATGGATGTGAACTGTGCGCGCACAGCCAAAGCAGTGGGCACAAAATATGCAACAACTGCATTTGGCTCAGAGCGCGAAACCATTGAGGAAGCATTTCCCGGTGATGTGATTGGCATCATCAACACCTCGGGTTTGCAAATTGGTGACACGTTGCACGCAGGAAAAACTGTGGAGTTCCCTGCTCTGCCACGTTTCTCACCAGAGGTGTTTGCCACTGCTCGCCCACTTGACTCATCTAAATTCAAACAATTCCGTCGTGGCTTACAACAGTTAGATGAAGAAGGCGTGGTGCAAGTGTTGCGCGACCCCGACATGGGAGATGCCGAACCCATTTTGGCAGCAGTGGGACAATTGCAGTTTGAAGTTCTCGCGCATCGCCTTGCACATGAATTCAATGCGCCCACAGAGATTTTGAATGCGGACTACCAAGCCATTCGCATTACCGATAAAGAAACCACACCTCGATTGCGAGAAATTGGTGGCATTCGCATTCTTCGTCGTAGCGATGATGTTCTCGTTGCATTGTTCCAAAGCAAATATCGCCTGCAACGTCTTGAGTCCGATGAGCCAGAGTTGACTCTCACGCCGATTATTGCTGGCAGTCGAGACTGACGTGATTCTGATTGATGCGGAGAACTTGCGTGCCTCGCGGCCTGGCCGAGTTCTTTTCGACAACATCTCGGTCACCGTCAACACCGGCGATCGCTTAGGTGTTGTGGGTTTAAATGGTTGCGGAAAGAGTACTTTGCTGCGTCTTTTGTCGGGCCAAGACGACCCAGAATCTGGTGTTGTACGTCGCGGACGAAATGCACGCATTGGCGTTCTCCCACAAATTCCTCAACTCCCTGCGGGTTCAGTGCATGATGCATGCGGAGGTACTTGGCAAGGTGATGCAATGCTCGACAAGTTGGGCATGGGCGCCATGGGTGATGTCGACACCAAGGAACTCTCGGGTGGTCAACAAAAACGCGTGGCATTGGCGCAATTACTTGCAGCCGAATGGGACTGCTTGATTCTTGACGAACCTACGAACCATCTCGACCTTGACGCAATTGCATTTCTTGAAGAATGGTTGGCGAAATACAACGGTGGGTTGATCATGGTGACCCACGACCGTCACGTGCTTGACAAAGTCACGAACCGAGTTCTCGAACTTGATCGTGGCCACGGCTATCTGCACATCCCACAAGGAATCAATGCAGGTTCTGGTTATGCGGCATATCTCGCGGCTCGTGCCGAACGCGAAGAAAATGCAGCAACTGCCGAGCAAGTACGAAAAAACGCCGCCAAAAAAGAGCTCGCATGGTTACGCCGAGGTGCACCTGCACGCACTGCAAAACCTAAAGCCCGTATTGCTGCAGCCGAAGCACTCATTGCTCAAAAAGCTGATGGCCCTGCGCGTCAAGGTGAACTTGGACTTGACCTTGGCAGCAAACGTCTCGGGTCAAAAGGCATCGAGTTCCATGGTGTTGCATTCACATGGCCTGACGGCAACATGGTGCTGCAGCCTTTTGAACATGCACTCGAGCCAGGCGATCGACTTGGCATTGTGGGCCCCAACGGTGCAGGCAAAAGTACATTGCTCGACATGGTGGCGGGGCGTCTTCAACCCACAGAGGGAACAATTGACATTGGGCGCACGGTGAAAGTGGGCTACTACGACCAACTAGGACGCGACCTTGATCTAAGTATGCGTGTTCGTGATGCTGTGGCCGGCGACAAAGGCAACCCATCGGTGGAAGACCTTCAACTCATGAAACGTTTCTGGTTCGATGGTGATGCACAGTTTGCACCCATTGGCACTTTGTCCGGCGGTGAGCGTCGACGATTGCAGTTGATGTTGACACTTATTGAACAACCCAACGTGTTGTTGCTGGACGAACCCACAAACGACCTTGATCTCGACACATTGCGTGCACTTGAGGATTACCTCGATGATTGGCCAGGAATAGTGGTTGTGGTGAGCCACGACCGTGCATTCATTGACCGCACTGTGGAAGAAATCTTGTCCCTCGATGGCCAAGGTGGCGCCTCTCTCATGGTGGGAGGTGTGGATGCCTGGCTCAAGATGCGCAGTGCCCGACCCGCGTCATCGCGCAATATGCCCGCACAACGCACAGGTGCACAAAAAGCTGCAACCGCGCCCGCACAACCCGTTGCTTCCACACCAAAAGCACGACGGAGTCCCAGCACGTTGAGCCGTCTCATTGCCAACAACGAAAAAGATCAAGAGAAACGCAACAAACGCAAACGCGATCTTGAAGACTCCATTGGTAAAGCCGGCAATGATCACGAGAAACTTGCCGCACTCAGCATGTCACTTGCCGAAGTGCAGGCCGAGATTGATCGTTTAGAGAATGAGTGGTTGGAATACACCACCGAACTTGAGAGTTAACACCATGAGCAATATCTCTGTCTCCGAACTTGCCTATTCCCCACCAGGGGCCGACCAACTTTTCTTTGATGTGAGCTTTGGTGTGGCACCTGGTGAACACGCCGCGATAGTGGGACCAAACGGCGTAGGGAAAAGCACCATCTTGCGCATCTTGACGGGACAACTTGAAGCAGACGACGGAGAGTTCAACATTGGGGGCACCTATTTGCAGATGACCCAAGATGTGGGAATGTCTCGGCCTGATGACGCACTGCGCGACATGCTCATCGAAGTTGCCCCCGAGGGGCTGCGCGCTGCGGGAAAGGCACTCTTTGCTGCAGAAAAAGCAATGATGAGTGGCGACGACGATGGCATGAAATACGCCGAAGCACTCGGTGACTGGGGAGATCTTGGAGGCTATGACCTCGAGACCCAATGGGCAGCCGCTGCACAACGCAGTGTGAAAACACCGGTGACCGACTTTGCGTCACGTCTTGTTCGTGAACTCTCAGGTGGCGAACGTAAACGACTCGTGCTTGATGTGCTGTTGAACTCTGGTGCCGATGTGTTGTTTCTCGATGAGCCGGACAACTACCTCGATATTCCGACGCGCGCATGGTTGGAAGAACAAATCAACCAGTGCAAGAGCACCATCTTGATGGTGAGCCACGATCGAACATTGCTCGAGAGATGTGCCTCGAAGAGGAGTGCCGTAGAAGGTTCCGGCGCATGGGTGCATGGAGGTTCGTATCTCACATGGCCCGAGGCGCGACAAAAACGTCAAGAGCTTCTTGGCGATGACCTGAAGCGCTGGAACGACGAAGAGCGCCGCTTGTTTCATCACATGAAGATGATGAAACAACGTGCTGCCCAGAACTTTAAGAATGCAACGAAAGCAAATGGCGCTGAATCGCGCTGGGAAAAGTTTGTGAAGGCTGGCCCGCCTCCACCACCTGCTCCAGATCAACAGATTCACGTGCGATTTACCGGAGCAGACTCTGCTCGACGTGTGGTGAAGTTTGAATCTGTTGCAGTAGATGAGTTGTTCAAACCTTTTTCTGATGAAATTCATTTTGGTGAACGCGTTGGCCTTATCGGGCCTAATGGCACGGGTAAGACACATCTCCTCAATGCGCTGCATGGCACACACAATGGCCTGGCAGGCAACATCACATTTGGCCCTCGGACATCTGTGGGCATGTTTAATCAAATCAACGATCGTCCCGAGTATCGAGGACGCACCTGTGTAGATATTGTGCGCGACAAATTGATTGATGAACAAAAATCCATGGGTGCGCTCGCGCGGTACGGATTACGCAACAACGCCAAGCAAGAGTTTCAAACGCTCTCTGGCGGGCAAAAAGCACGACTTGAAATCCTCGGACTAGAACTTGCCGGCCACAATGTGTTGCTTCTCGACGAGCCCACAGACAACCTCGACATCGAATCATCAGAGGCACTCGAGAATGCCCTCGAAGGTTTTGAAGGCACAGTGCTCGCAGTGAGCCACGACCGTACTTTTCTTGCTCGTTTCAGTCGCTTCATCATGATTACCGACGATGGGAATGTCTATGAGATACCCGATTTTGAATTGGCTCTCGCGGGACTTTCTGCACCTGATCAACTTCCCTCTTTGCGTTTAGCGAAGCCACTGCACGCCTAACGTGTGCGCCCCATGCCGCACTAGGGTCAAGGCATGAAAGCAGCGGTGTATTACGAAACAGGCGGACCAGAGGTTCTTCGGTACGAAGAGGTTCCCGAGCCACAGTTACGCAAAGGCGGTGTTCTCATTGATGTCGCTGCCATTGCCATTCAAGGTGGCGACACCCTCAATCGCACAGGTGGACTATTGGCCACCACCCCACACGTTGTGGGCTACCAAGCATCTGGAATTGTGCGCGAAGTGGGCGATGGCGTGACTGCGTTTAGTCCCGGTCAACCCGTGGTCGCAACGATGGGCTTTGGATCACATGCCGAAGTGATCAGTGTTCCTGCCGGTTCAGTGTGGGCCATTCCCGAAGGACTTTCTCTGCAAGAAGCAGCAGGGGTTCCCATTGAGTTCGGTACGGCCGATGACTGTTTGTTTGAGTTTGGGCATCTTCAGAAAGGTGAGACAGTTCTTATTCAAGCAGGCGCAAGCGGTGTGGGATTAGCAGCAATTCAATTAGCAAAGGCTGCCGGCGCGACCGTGCTTGCCACGGCGTCAAGTGATGACCGACTCGCACGTCTCAGTGAGTACGGCCTTGACTTTGGCATCAACTACACCAAAGTAGATGTTGCCCAAGAGGTCATGAAGTTCACCAATGGAATGGGCGTGAATCTTGTTGTTGATTCAGTGGGCGGATCCACACTGGAAGGAAGCATCGCATCACTTGCCTATCGAGGACGCATTAGTTGGGTAGGTCGCGCAGGACGCGAAGAGCGACCACCAGAGATTTGGACAATCATGCAGAAGAACGCTTCCATCACTGGAGTTTTCTTGGGTGCAGAAATGGCTATGAACCCCTCACGCACATATCCGCTGATTGAGAACTTGCTTGCACGCATTGCACGCAAAGAACTCTCTGTGGTTATCGACAGCACATTTCCACTTGCACAAGCTGCAGAGGCACATCGCTACATCGAGAGTCGTAAGGCATTCGGTCGCGTCATCATGACTCCTTGATTATCAGGGACTGCAAAGTATTTTCATACTGGCACGTCGGTAAAAATGTGCCCTACTAACTTTCAGCACCATTCGTATGTTGGTTTCCGTACACAACGAACGGAATGCCACGCACATGATTTCCCCGCAAGACATAACTTCACTCGCAAAAATGAATACATCGTGTGTGTCCATTTATCTTCCCACTCATCGATTTGGCGCGGGAACACGTTCAGATGGACATCATCTCAACAGCATGCTCAAAGATGCATCCCACCAGTTGCGCACCCGAGGCATCTCTGCAACAGTCGCTGAAACAATCCTCAATCCTTTTCGGGCACTTTCTGATCACGAGCCTTTTTGGCAACACCAAGATGAGTCATTGGCGATGTTCGGCTCACCACATTTCTGGGTGCACTATTCACTTCCACAACCCATTCGCGAACAACTAGTAGTCAACGACATCTTTTATCTTCGCCAACTTGCCCCATACCTACATGGCAATGGTGCGTTCCATGTTTTAGCGCTCAGCCAAAACTCGGTGAAGCTTTTCAAGGCAGACCAATACGGTATTGAACAGATTGATTCGTCGTTACTACCAGACTCTATGGATGAAGCGTTGTGGTATGAGATGCCCCAGAGCGAAGTGCATAATCGCTCTGGCGGTTCTGGTACAACTCTTTTTCACGGTCAAGGCCTTGGGGATGAACTGCGCAAAGAAGCGATTGGTCGTTACTTTCAACATGTAGATCGTGCAGTACGAGAGTTGCTTCGCGATTCAACTGTTCCACTTGTGCTTGCCGGAGTCCCCTATTACATCCCTATCTATAAGGAGCTCTCTCGATGTAGCCACATCTGTGAGGGATTTGTGGAGGGAAGTATCGAGAAGCGCACAGCCGAAGATATTCATGTTGATGCATGGAATGTGGTCCGCAAGGAATTTCAAGAGCCACTCCGCAAGAAGATAGAACAATTCAAAAACGTCCAAGGCAGCGGTCTGACCTCTGATTCTCTACCTGATGTTCTCGAAGCTGCTACCGAGGGACGCGTGGATACGTTGTTTCTCGGAAATGTGCACTCCACTATTGATGATGTGACCGAATCCATGATGAACACCGCTATTCGTCGTGCGCTCAACAGTGGTGCAGAGATATTTGAATCAGACGATCTAGTGACTGACCCTTCTCAGGTACGTGCACTATTGCGTTTCTAACGCGAACGATTCTTCTTCCACGCTAAGCCCGCAAGGGTTTCAAAGATCAAACGATGTGCCATATTCACCGTGACATCTGCGTGGTCATATACGGGTGCAACTTCCATCACATCAAAGGCCACCAGTGGCGTTTCCATGGCAAGGCGTCGAATCGCACGCAACATCTCCACACTTGATAATCCACCTGGCTCTGGCGTCCCGGTACCAGGTGCATAAGCGGGGTCAAGGCTGTCAATATCCACGCTGACGTAGAGATAATCCACACCGTTCATCGCTTCGGCAATGGCGTCTGTGATGACTGCATCGAGTCCGCGTTGATGCACCTCTTCCATCATGTGCCACTTCATGCCTTGTTCGGCCATCCATTTCCACACTTCTTCGCCGGGCCAATACCCACGCAATCCAATCTGCACAAAGTTGGTAGCTGGTATTGCACCACTTTCAATCAAGCGACGCATGGGTGTTCCATGGCTTGCCAAGTTGCCGTCAATATCTGGGGCTGTGTCTGCATGTGCATCAAAATGCACCATGCCCACTTTTCCGTAACCATATTTTTCGGCAACGGCTGTCGCCGACGGCCATGTAATGGTGTGATCGCCACCAATCACTATCGGAATGATTCCTAGTTGCACAATCTCTGAGACTTTGTCTTGCACATTGCGAAGGCTTTGCTCTACTCGACCGTGTGGGCAAAATGCATCGCCCGCATCAACAACTTCTAGGTTTTCGAAAATCTCAAGCCGTAAATCCAGATGATACGTACCTGGTTCATAGGCACTCGAGCGCACGCCGCGTGGACCAAAACGTGCACCAGGACGATTCGTGGTACCTAGATCAAAAGGTGCACCCATAATCGCAACGTCGGGCTTCCATGCCGCAAGTTGTGTTGCATCGGGAACAAATGGACGTTGTGCGTAGGTTTGCAGCCCACCAAACACATACCCAAGATCAAGTTGTTCTTGATGACCAGGTGGAAGGTCGCGTTGTGGATCAGTCATGATGTGAGCGTAATAAGTGATGGGGCTCTATCGCGCAGAAAATGTGCGCCACTCATCATCGGTCCAGTGTTGACGTAATTCTTCAGTGACAAAATCGGTGGTCCAACGCACCATGTCAATCCATGGGAAATCGGCGGACATGATCTCGGTGAAAGCCATACCCTCCAGGAGCAGTGCTGCATCATCAATGCCCATTACGAAAGGTTGCCCATCTTCATGTTCGGCGAGTCGCGCATCGAGATCTATGAGATGCTCGGAATTCCAAGGAGATTTACCTTCGGCACTAAACATCTGGTCACTCATGATTCCCAAGATCTGCCCCAGGGCCATCGCGGCTCCCTGTTCTAGATCAATGGTGCGCGGCTCAATCACACCACATAGTTAATCAGGCAACTTAGGCAAAAGACCAGCCTAGAAATGCCGTCAGCGAGCAACTAGTTATGCCGACAGCGTGTTGCCGTAGATCTGCCAGGCCAGCGCACTCTTTGCGGTCAGGCTCAAGATGAGATAGGTGCGCTCGCCATACAAATAGGACGACCACTTACCCACCTTTTTGTATTGCAGATACTGATTCAATCCGAACAAGTTGAAGAAGATGAAGATGCTGATGAAGATGCCGTAGACAAATTTCGGCATGTCATCTCCAGGCCCGAGTAGATAGATCAACAACCCGATCCAAGGAATGATGCCCACGATGCATCCAAACCAGAAAGGCGTCCACCACACTTCTTTGCCTGGCTTGTTTGCTACTTCCATTAACCAACCAAACAGAATCATTGCAATGTTGGCTCCGGCAATTCCCAAGAGGCCCGCGATATCGCCGATTCCAAAGATGATGGAAATGGTGAGAATCATCACGGTGGAAGAAATGGAGTACTCCACCCAACGGAAACGATTTTGCTCCTTTGACAATTCGTTCTCATACGTCTTTCGACCCACTGTGGCAACAATGAGGTGAAACAGTGCCGAAAGAAAGAGGAACACGGCCGCGGCCCATGCGATGGACACATCAAACATACGATCCAAGCGAGCGACGTCAAGTCTGTTGTTGGGTGCATCATTCCAGAAGAAACTTGTTACTGGAAGTGCGAAGTCATTGGCAAGAACAAGTACTGCTATTGCTTGCACAAAATGCAGAATTGCTGCACCGACGTTAAGGCGGAAGAGTTTTTGAGTCATTGTGGGTCTTTCCGTGAGAATGCCTACCTCTTTTATACTTCGTTTATGTCATCAAAAAGTGGAGAGCGTGCAGAGCATTTCCCAGCCATTGAGAAAAAGCATGGAAAGCCCATCCAGTATTGGATTACGCAACTACAAGACCTGAACAGCACTAAGTATCCGGACCAGATTGCCCTGCTCCGTGAGAAGTTTGAATTCAGCCAAACCCACGCCAATGCCCTAGTCATGCATTTTCGGGGCTCCACGTCGTCACAGCGTCATAGTGGCCCAGATGATTTTTTTGCCAAGTTAGATGCCGACGCCAAAAAGCTTGCTGAGGACATCTTTGCTGTGATTCAAAAGAAGTACCCCAAGCTTGAACTGGTGATGGCTTGGAATCAACCTATGTTGCGAATCGGCAAGGACTACGTCTTTGGGCTCTCAGTATCTAAGAATCATCTCGCGATGAATCCATGGAGCACTGAGGTACTGCAGGCAATCACTCCCCGCCTAGATGGGTTGAAAGTGAACAAACATACGTTTCAAGTGCCATTGAATTGGAAGATCAACCAATCTCTCCTCCACGACATGGTGAAGAGAAGAATTGCTGAGCTGTAAATTCAGTTCTCTGAATCTAGGAGATAGGTCAAGATTCCAGTCGCGATGCCGAAGCCAACGGTCTGCATCACTACAAACATCGGCACTGATTCAGGTGCAATTCCTGCGAATGACTCACTGAACATGCGTGCGAATGTCACGGCGGGATTAGCCAATGAGGTTGACGAAGTAAACCAGTAGGCGCCGCCGATCCAGACACCCACTGCAAGTGGAACTGAATCTGGACGAGGGCCCTTTGAGATGAGAAAAATGACGAGCAAAAGACCCACTGTGGCCACCACTTCCGATACCCAAATTCCTCCGCCTTCACGAACCTTTGTTGATGGACCAAATGCGGCGATATCGAACATGATGTTTGCAATCACAGCACCGATGGTTCCACCTAGGGCCTGAGCAATTGCGTAAGGAATTACTTCTTTCCATGGCCGTTTGTCAAACACACAACTTGCCATTGTGACTACCGGATTGAAATGAGCACCCGAGACAGGACCAAACATCAGAATCAATGCAATGAGAGCCCCCACGGTGGCACCGGCGTTTGCCAATAACTGAAGTCCTACATCGTCAGTGAGATTGGTTGCCATAATGCCCGAACCAATCACCGCAATGATGAGGATGCATGTTCCTAAGGCTTCTGCAAATAATCGTTTTTGAATGTTCATGAAAACTCAATTCCTAATTCCGTGAGAAGTGTTCTTACGCGTACGCCAATCTCGTCTCGAATGGGACGAACAGCATCAACTCCTTGGCCTGCTGGGTCTTCGAGTGGCCAATCTTGGTAGTTCTTGCCTGGGAAAATTGGGCAGGTGTCGCCACAACCCATCGTGATGACAACATCAGCTGCTTGAACCGTTTCGGTAGTGAAGAGTTTGGGCGTTTCCCGTGAGATGTCAATTCCCACTTCATTCATCGCTGCAATTGCTGCAGGATTCACCTGATGTGCAGGCTCTGAGCCTCCCGAGTAGATCTTTACGCGATCACCAGCGAGATGTCGCAACCATCCCGCGGCCATTTGGGAACGTCCCGCATTGTGAATACACACAAATAAAACTGACGGTGTGTTGTCAGGTGATTCTGAAGAACTAGCCATGCTGTCTCATTTCTTGCAAACAAATTGTGCACCATGGAGTCTTTGCGTCATCACCCGAGGCGTCAGGGTATGTCGCAAATTCATGGATTTCCCACACCACTTCACACTAGATATTTCACCCCCTAGTGAGATACCTACATGTTGAACAACAGGTGAATTTTCGCAGAGACCGGTAGCGCAACACCAATGCTGTCTTGGCAATAGCAACTGACCCAAGACCGTCACCACGACAGTCCACTGAGAGTTAGTTAAGGGCTATTGTGCAACTTATGCGTTCTACATCGTCGCTTCCCGCGACCTGTTCTATTGGTGCCGGCTTCGTACACACGCTTGCTGCTGGAACACATCTTGAACATCGCACCGCAGCGTTACTCATGGCAGTGCTCGGAGCGCTACAAGTAGCCACTGGAATTGCGGTGTTGAAGTCACCTTCACGTTCTACAAAATACGCATTGATAGTCACTCAATTAATTGCTTTGGGTGGCTGGCTCATGACACGCACCACAGGAATTGGGTTTATCAACGGATTTGATGTTGCTGAATCCGTTCAGGCAGCAGATGCTCTGTGCGCTCTACTTGCCGCAGTTGCAATAGCGACAATCACATTCAATAATCGACTCTCAAGTGCCAGTGTGACCCCAGTGTTGAGTTCGGTTATTGCCTTAGTCCTTGTTGTCCCTGCCGCATACACAACAACAACTCACGATCACAGCAGCCATAGCGCCACAAGCACATGGCCACGTCCATATTTCCCAGGCATTGGTATTGATATTGAAGATGTGGATGGCGTGAGTGCAGAACAAGAAGACCGAGCACGCCAGTTAGTACTTGATACACAAAAAGAACTTGTGCGCTGGGCCGATTACAAAGTGGCTCAAGCAGAGGGTTGGTTTTCTATTGGTGACCAAGCCACCGGGTATGAACACTTCGTCAATGGGCGCTATCTGAATGACGGCAACCAACTCGATCCCACACGTCCTGAATCAATTGTCTACAAGGTTTATGGAGACACGCGCATTCTTGTCTCGGCGATGTACATGGCCGAGGGCCAACCTGCCCTTGATTCGCCGTTGTTGACAGACTTTGCTGGCCCACTTTTTGAATGGCACGTGCACAACAATCTGTGTTGGGGACTGCGAAACGGCGGTGCGGGAATTGTGGGAGTCACTGATGCGAACGGCAATTGTCCACCGGGATCAACTTTGCGCTCCATAAGTAAGCCAATGGTTCATGTATGGATAGTGCCCCACCCATGTGGTCCTTTTGCAGCCGTAGAAGGTCTCGCCGAGGGCCAAGCTGCAGTTCCCGATTCAGAACGAGTCGATATGTGCGGAGATCACGCCCACTAACCGCAGCAGAGCCTGAGTGCTACTTCAACAAAGCTAGGTCTGCCATTCTGAGCGGGAATGACCCTGCCTAAACTTCGACCATGAGTTACACCCTCGACCTCACCCAAAAACTCACATTGATGAAGAACGTCTGGCACCTCTCACGGATTGATGGGCAAATCACACCGTTGGGAACTATCGAGCAGGCGCGCATGAAACTCAAGGAGCAAGTGAAGTGCACACTTCCCGACGGCAATGGTGTGTGGTTTGCAATCAAGGCCCGCAGCGCCATTGAACTCGCTACTACCTATGACATCACCGACAGCACCGGTGCTCCTCTCGGAACAATGACGAAGGACTTTGCCACCTCACTCGGACGTTCTACGTACCACGTGGAAACACCAAGTGGAAAGTGGACTGTGACCGAGACAAGTCAAGTGCAGGCAATCAT
>JBIKSB010000101.1:0-4459 GCA_044348855.1 Ilumatobacteraceae bacterium
AAGCGCCGGCTTTGATTAAGGACTCCACTGCCCTCTTGTTCAACGCCTGTTCAGGAGCACGCTTGGCAAAGTCGTGGAAAGACTCATATGGCCCATGTGCATCGCGTTCTTCAACAATGTGCGCGACAAGTCCTTCACCCACATTGCGTACAGCAGAGAGAGCAAACACAATCCGTTTTTCATCGTCGTGTGAAATGGCAGCGAATTCTGAACGACCAGCATTGATGTCTGGTGTGGAGACCGTAATTCCCATGACTCGCGCATCTGCAAGGTGTACTGCCGCCTTTTCGTAGTTGCCCTTCACAGATGACAACAAACAAGCTGTGTATTCAACGGGATAATGAGCCTTGAGATAGGCCGTCTGATAGGAGATGAGACCGTATCCATATGCATGGCTCTTGTTGAAGGCGTAGTCAGCGAACCCCTTAATGGTGTCAAAGAGTTGCTGGCCAAGCTCTCGGCCATAGCCCGTGGCTTCACATCCATCAACAAAAGATCCCTCTTCGGCTGCCATGGCCTTGGGATCTTTCTTTCCACAAATCTTGCGCAAGTTGTCGGCTTGAGCCAAGTTGTAGCCGGCGAACTTCTGCGCCACACGCATCATGCTTTCCTGATACACCATGAGCCCGTATGTGTCGCCTAGCAACTCTTGCGCATCGTCGTGGAAAAAATCTGGTTGAGCCAGATTGTTTTTGATTTTCGCATAGTTGGTATGCATGTTGGTGCTCATAGGGCCCGGGCGATACAGCGCAATGACCGCACACACATCTTCAAAAGCTGTCGGGCGCATGAGTCGCAACAACTGCTGCATAGGTAGAGATTCCAACTGGAACACACCGATCGTGTCACCACGGCTTAACAAGTCGAAGGTTAAAGAATCGTTGAGTGGAATGGTGTCAATATCAAAGGAAGCATCTACTTGCGCACGAATCATTTCCACTGCATCAGAGATCACGTCCAAGTTACGCAATCCCAAGAAGTCCATCTTGAGCAATCCAAGAGACTCCACAGCCTTCATTTCATACTGCGTCACAATCGGAGCTTCATCACCCCCTGTATCTCCTGAACCCTTGCGCTGAATGGGGAGATACTCGGTTAATGGTTTGCCCGTAATCACCACAGCGGCAGCATGAATACCATCGGAGCGCTTCAATCCCTCTAGACCTCGCGCAACATCGACAACTTTTGCTGCGACTTCATCTACGGCCACCAATTCTCTCAGCGCCAGCGCTTCGCGATATCCGTCCGCGTAGTTTTCATCAAACTCCAGACATGCAGCCAATGGTGTATCGCGACCCTGCAATAACGGCGGCATCAACTTTGCAATGCGGTCTCCCACTGCATATTCATGACCCAGTACACGTGCGGCATCACGCACGGCATTACGAGCTTTGATGGTGGCGAAAGTGATGATCTGGGCGACATGATCGCGTCCATATTTCTCAGCTGCATAACGAATCATTTGGTCGCGATAGCGCGAGTCGAAGTCCATATCGATGTCGGGCATGCTGATACGAGAGGGGTTCAAGAATCTTTCAAACAGCAAGTCGTATTCGAGTGGATCGAGATCTGTAATGCGCAGGCAATACGCAACCGCACACCCTGCAGCAGATCCTCGACCAGGACCTACGCGAATACCCGCTTCTCGCGCATAACGGATGAGGTCCCACACGATGAGGAAGTATGAATTGAAACCCATGTCGCCAATGACTTTGAGTTCATAGGCAAGTCGTTCCACCGCTTGCGGTGAAAGATTGTCGCCCCATCGCTTCTTTGCACCTTCCCACGCAAGATGCGACAAATACTCTGCGTCGTTGGCGAAATCTTTAGGGATGGGAAAGTCTGGTAGTTGATATTCGCCAAAGGTGATGTCGACATTGGCGCGTTCGGCGATCAATAACGTGTTGTCACAACTCTCTGGCAATTCTGACCACACATGACGCATCTCTGCGGCCGTTTTCAGATAGTGCTCTGTGCCTTCAAAACGAAAACGGTCATGGTCATGCATGAGCGCCCCGGTTTGCACACACAGCAATGCATCATGGGCTTCATGATCACTTTGATTCACATAGTGCGAATCGTTGGTGGCAAGAAGCGGCGCTCCAATCTTTCGCGCAATCTCCACGAGTTGTGGGTTCGTACGAATTTGATCGGCGATGCCATGGTCTTGCAGTTCGACAAAAAGATTGTCTTTCCCAAATATTTCCTGTAGGCGTCCTGCTTTTTCAACGGCACCCTTCTCGTCACCACGGAGCAATGATTGCAACACATGCCCGCCTAGACACCCAGTGGTCGCGATGAGGCCAGACGAGTGACGCTGTAGAAGTTCCCAATCGACCCGGGGCTTGTAGTGATAACCCTCTAGGAAGGCCAAACTCGACAGCTTGATGAGATTGCGGTACCCCTCATTGTTCTCCGCCAAAAGAGTGAGGTGGTAATACTGCTTGCGACCACCTTCATCAGATCCGCCGTTGTCATCCATACGACCGCGACGGGGAATGCGCTCGGTGCGATGGTCGTGGGCCATATAGGCCTCTGTTCCCAAGATGGGCTTTATGCCTTGCTTCTTACATTCCTTGTAGAAGTCAATAACGCCGTACATGTTTCCATGATCGGTAATCCCCAATGCAGGTTGACCATCTTCAACTGCTTTACTCACTAACTCATCGAGGCGGGCCGCGCCATCGAGCATGGAATATTCGGTATGAACGTGGAGGTGTGTAAACGATGACGCCACGTTCACTCCCTTCCCTCGTCGTCCTACTGAGAGATTAAAAGTAGCAGTCGGCTGGGCCAGGGTAAGAGTGCTCTTGCTTGGCCCCTACGGACCTAGAGATAGGTTCCGCCAGGTGCTCCCGGCGTACCTGGCGCCCCAGGTGGAATCTGGCGCATTTGTTCGATTTGCTGACGTGCTGCAAGTTGCTGGGCGAACAAAGTTGCTTGAATGCCGTGAAACAATCCTTCGAGCCAACCCACAAGCTGCGCCTTTGCTACACGCAACTCCCCCTCGCTGGGCACTTCGCCATCACGAAACGGCAAAGCCAAAATATGTAGTTCTTCCGCCAAATCAGGCGACAAAGCCGAAGAGATTTCTACAACCGATCTTTCATAGATTTCTGCCAGACGTTCTCTACTTGCTTCATCGAGTTGAGTACTACGCACTTCTTCCAATAGTTGACGCACCATTGAGCCGATGCGCATCACCTTGGCAGGTTCGGTCACACTCTCAGTGAGATTGTCGGGTGTGGTGTCACTAGGCACTCCACTTACAAGCTCTGCGCCAGAGACAACTGTGGGGATTTCATTGCTATTGGTCACGTCTCTATTGTGCCAAAAGAATGTCGTAAATGACCCTTCATACCCATTCGTAAGAAAACGGTTGTCACTTCACTGCGGTGTAGGCCAATAAAGGCACCAACATCTCATCTGCAGTCAGCGATCCATGACGACACACCAGATCGAAGGCACCTCCATCGAGAGGCTCCTCAAAACTCACTGGCGCATGCGGCACTAAGGCCACATCGCCCATCCTGCGCGCAACATAGTCAGGGACCCGGGCCCCGAACCACTGTTCATCGAGAACTTGAGCGCGGGTCACAATCCACGCGACATCTCCATATTGTTGGGCAGCATCACACAATGCACCCTCGCGACCTCTTCGGGCATGTAGCCATCTGAAGCGTCCTTCCCCTGATTGATGATCCACATGTTCCATCAATGACGGCGAGGGAATGATTGTGTTGTCGCCTACATGCACTTGACCATGATCAGCAGTAACGAGCAACACTGTGTCCGTCGGCAACACCGACACAATCTGTGCCACAAGGGCATCGGCTGCACGTAACTCTGCTTCGTAGTAGGGGCCGAAACCACGTTCATGTGCAATCTTGTCAATGCCGTCGTAATAGGCATACACAAATGTTTCTCCACTATCTAACGCCTGACGAATGGTCACAGGGATGCTGCTTGCAGCCCTCCACCCCATCGGCTTCACTCCGCTGAGATGCGCTTGAGTAAATCCAGTTCCTTCAAGTTCTGCTTTGCTGATAACGGGAACGCTCAAACCTAAAAATGGCGGACAAGGTTGCACTTGCTCGGGCGGATAACGACGACGCAGATCACCGTTTTCATCTCCCCATCGCAAGACGTTCATTACCGTGTCGCCCATATCGATGCGATAGCCAATGAGTCCATGTTCGCCTGGTGCGAGTCCTGTGACCAGTGAAGTGAGAGCGGTAGCTGTAGTGGAGGGAGCGACAGTGGTGATATGTGAACCTGTGAACGATGCCAGTGTCGGCATGTGCGCGCGATGTTGTTGCAATTGATTCCACCCAAGACCATCCAACAACAACACCACAACCCGTGGAGCACCACTGACCTCCTTGGGCATCCATTCAGGAACCTGTCCTGACCCATGGGGGGCACACAATGCCGGCACGATGTTGGACAAGCACCCAGA
>JBIKSB010000102.1:0-4441 GCA_044348855.1 Ilumatobacteraceae bacterium
TTCGGCAATCATCGGAACAGTGATGCTCACGGCATAGATTGCCAATGCTGATACCCACAACATGGCAGAGGCCAATACCAGTGACCGTCGACGTAGCCCAAGTATCAGGGTAGAAATTGCAAACAGTGCGAATGCAGAGATTGCACTGAATGTCCTTAGTCGTTCAAGGCCACTAATTGCATTTCTAATGTCGGTAAGTGTTTCCTGATCCACTATCTGCACAGAGGTCTCGGGTGCGTTGTTGGGCAACAGTGCCGGTAGGCGAGTGTCGATCTGACGAAGATTTTCAAGAACCAAGTTCACCTCTGCAGTGATATCAATTCGGGCACTTGTGGGGTCAACTGGGGCATTACCCAAAAGTTGTTCACGCACGATTGCATGCATGGCTCGGTTGGCTGCTTTCCAAAACTCATGGAATCCGTCTGATGCCACAATGAAGCGTGCGCCATTGTTGAGCAGGGTCACAATGTCGTCGGGCAATTGTGCATCGCCCACTACAGAGTCCACGATTGTTGTGGCAATTTCCTCTTGAACTTGAGGCTGATCTATGACGAGATCTGTGGTGCGTACATAGGTTCCAGTGTCGGTGGTATTCAGCAAGGTCCACGACGAGACCGCATATAACACGACAAAGATTGCTCCGATTAAGGACGCAGAAAGGGCAAGTGGGCGCCTAAAGCCTGCCCGCACGAATAATCCTGTCTAAGAACTGTTGGGCACGCTCGGAGGTGGGGTTAGTTAACACTTGCGAAGGTGGTCCTTGTTCAATGAGTTGTCCGCCATCCAACACGCAGATGACGTCGCTTGATTCTCTCGCAAAGCCCATTTCATGAGTCGCCAGAATCAGTGTCATGCCAGAAGTTTTCAGTTCACGCACAACGTCCAACACTTCGCCCACAAGTTCGGGATCTAAAGAACTCGTGATCTCATCAAGAAGAAGCACTTCTGGTTCGATGGCAAGCGCACGCACAATGGCGACTCGTTGTTGTTGGCCACCGGAGAGCTGATCTGGGTAGGAGTCAGCTTTGTCGGCCAAACCGAAACGCTCGAGAAGTGTCATTGCTTTCTCTTGTGCGTCTTCCTTGGAAACACCCAGCGTCAATGTGGGGGACAAAGTGATGTTTCCCATCACGCTCTTGTGGGGAAACAAATTGAAATTCTGAAACACCATGCCGACGCGCCGGCGCACGGGGTTTGCATCAAAACCCGGCACCGAGATATCTAGGCCATCAAGAAAAATCTCGCCATCGTCAATGGGTTCCAACAAGTTGATGCAGCGAAGCATCGTGCTTTTGCCTGAACCACTTGGGCCGATGAGGGAGACCACGCTTCCTTGAGCAATATCAAGATTGATGCCCGACAGAACTACGTGGTCACCATATGACTTGGTTACAGAACGTAGAGAAATCTTGCTCATCTCACTCTCGTTCCTGTCGTGCGCTTGCGCTCGCGTTCTATCAACCAATCTGTAGTGCGGGTGAGCGGAATGGTGATGCTCAAAAAGATAACGGCCGCCACTACATACGGTGTAAAGTTTGCAAACTTTGATTTATCGATTCCTGCTTGACGCAAAATCTCTACTGGCCCAATAAGGCTGACAAGAGCCACGTCTTTTTGCAGACTGACCATGTCGTTCATGAGTGGAGGGATGACCCGACGAATAGCTTGGGGAAGCACCACATGGCGCATTGTTTGCCAACTTGACAAACCAAGTGAACGAGCGGCGGCACGTTGTGATTCATGCACACTTTCAATTCCCGCGCGAAAAACTTCCGCCACGTACGACGAATACGTCAGCACGAGCGCCACTGAACCCCAGATCAATGGATTGTTCCACGGGCGATCAAGTCCAAGGCCGGGCACTCCGAAGCCAATCAGATAGATCCACAAGATGACGGGCACGCCTCGCATGATGTCGGTGAAGGCAATGCTGAAGACACGTACGGGGAACAACGCTGGTGATCGCGAGTTTCGCGCCATTGCAATAAGTAAGGCAAGTACAACAATTGATGGTGTTGCCCAAAGAAAAATTTTGATGTCGAGAATAAAGGCGTCGAGAAGACGAGGAAAAGAATCTCGGAATCTTTCCCCATTGAAAAATGATGTACGCACTCGGTCCCAACGAGGCATGAGTGGGACCAGAAGCACAATCGCGGCCACCACGACGAGAGAACTCGCCGCGGCGACCGCGATGCTTTTGCGTTTACGTGTGCGCTCGTAGGCCGCACGTCGACTGATGTTCTGGGCCATAAATCTGGATCAGTCTCGGTGCGGCGCGACGGGCTTACTTAATGACGGGAATGTCGGCCTTTGTTGACAACCACGTTGCAGTGATTTCGTCAAGGCTTCCATTGTCCTTCAATGTGGACAGTGCGATGTTCACACAATCAACCAATGGATTGTCAAGGTCGAACAACATGCCGAACTGGTCTGCATCTGCGTCACCGTTTCCGGGGAACTGGCCAAGAACAGAGGATCCTTCGATCTCAACTGACGAGACGTACAAAGCGGTAGGCAAGTCGAACACTGCTGCGTCAATTTGCTTTGCTTCAAGAGCTGCTTTTGCGCCGGCATTGTCGTCGTACACCAATGGCTCAGTGTCTGGCTGAATGACATCGGTGATGTAGGCAAGGCTGGTTGTTCCCACTTGGGCACCCAACTTCAACTTCTTGAGGTCCGCAAGGGATGCTCCCACTGCTGCGGAGCCCTCCAAACCAACGATTGCTTGGTTTGTTGTGTAGTAGGGATCGCTGAACGACACAGTTTGCTTGCGCTCGTCAGTGATGGAGTATTGCTGCAAGTTGAAGTCGAAATCCTTCTTGCCAGGCTGAATCGCAGCGTCGAAATCGGTGCGAACCCAGGTCACTGCTGAATCTTCAAAACCCAATTCGGTTGCAACTGCGTATGCGACTGCAGCTTCAAAGCCTTCCTTGGATGCAGGGTCATCATTGAGGACCCATGGCGAATATGCAGGGTTACCCGTTGCGATTGTGAGGGTTCCCTCGGTGAGGGTTTTACCTGCTGCACATTCGGAAGCGGTTTGGTTGCCACCAGGGGCAGTTGATGTTTCGGAGGCTGAATCATCTCCACCACAGGCCGCGAGGGCGAGGGTGCTGGCGATAGCCACGGTAAGCGCGATTTTGCGCATGGGTGTTTCCTTTCGGAGGGTATAAGGGGCAGTGCAATATTAGTTCCGAGTTGTTCAAAAGTTCATTTTCTACGATTTCTTTATGGCAGGGGTCGGTTCATGGGTCATACTTAGTGCATGGCCCTTTTCGGACACGTGTTAACAGCGATGATTACGCCTTTTGATGCCAACGGCGCGCTGAACATCGATGAGGCAGTTCGGCTTGCGAAATGGCTTGAGGCGAATGGAAATGATGGTCTGGTCATCTCGGGTACCACGGGGGAGTCTTCCACCTTGACGGACGCAGAAAAGTTGTCTTTGTGGGAGGCGGTCATCAACGCCGTATCGATTCCAGTTGTGGCGGGATCTGGTTCTAACGACACTGCCCACTCGGTACACCTCACTCGTGAAGTGACGAAAATGGGTGCAGCAGGCATTCTTGCGGTGGGTCCCTATTACAACCGTCCACCTCAAAGCGGCATCATGGGGCACATCACTGCCATGGCCGAGGCAACAACTTTGCCTGTTGTCATCTATGACATTCCCGTGCGTACAGGTCGAAAGATCTCCACGCAATCTTTAATCGCGCTCGCCCAGAATGTGCCCAACATCAAAGCATTGAAAGATGCCGCCGGCGCTCCTGCAGACACTGCCAATGTCATGGCGCACGTACCTTCTGATTTTGAACTCTATTCAGGTGATGATGGCCTAACTCTTGCTTTCCTTGCATACGGCGCCACGGGTGTTATCGGAGTAGCTACTCATTGGTCTGGTCCAGAACACCAAAAGATGATTCGTGCCTTTCATGAAGGCGACGTGTTGCGCGCTCGACAGATCAACGATGTGTTGCTCGAGAGTTATGCCTTTGAAACAGGCGATGAGAATCCGAACCCCATCCCTTCAAAAGTGATGATGCAACAGTTGGGATTCAACGTGGGGCAATGTCGTTTACCGATGGGCCCACCCCCAGCAGGTCTTGACGAGCGTGCGCGACAAGTGTTGAAGAACCTCGAACAAGCCCGCACGTCGCTGTAATACTCACCTCATGACTTCTTCGGTTCGCGTTTACTTCCTCGGTGGTTTGGGCGACATTGGTCGTAACTGCATGGTGGTGGAACAGAACGACAAACTGTTGCTCATTGACTGCGGTTTGATGTTTCCCGATTCAGACATGCATGGAATCGATCTGATTCTTCCGGATTTCACATTTCTACGCGAGAACAAAGATCGCGTGGTGGGATGTGTTGCTACTCACGGACATGAAGATCATGTGG
This sequence comes from Ilumatobacteraceae bacterium, assembly GCA_044348855.1. Classification (GTDB taxonomy): domain Bacteria; phylum Actinomycetota; class Acidimicrobiia; order Acidimicrobiales; family Ilumatobacteraceae; genus UBA2093. The sequence goes on from JBIKSB010000102.1 coordinate 4,402, forward strand.
GCGGATTGCAATTCTTGCTGCGCGAACTTGAATTCCCTAT
>JBIKSB010000103.1:0-4423 GCA_044348855.1 Ilumatobacteraceae bacterium
ATGGGTATGAAGATGGGCAACATCCAAGCATTTGATGCAAGTGGCAAGGGTTCCAAGATGGCATTTGAAAGCTTGTCAAAGAACATGAGCATGCGACGCGACAAGAAGCGTCGTGGAGAAGACGTGTTCAACGATGACTTCTTCACCGACAAAGAGGCTGAAGAAGATCGCAAGAAGGGCGAAGGAAAATCAGGCAACTGATCCCTCCTCATACGAAATGGGGGCACCGGAGAGAAATCTCTGGTGCCCCCATTTTTCGTTTCTGGCCTCAGACGAAAAGGACCAGTTCACTATCATGATTACATTGCTGAGTGTTTGCAGGGTTTGTTGAGATCCAGGAGATAGCACACAAGAAAGGTGAATCATGGCATCAAATGCAATGGCAGCTGGAGAACTTTACTTTGCTGGTGAATTGGATCCACGCACTCAGGAACTGACTTCATATTTTAAAATTGGCATTGTCCGAGAATCTGAAGACCGATCTTCTGTCAATCGAATGAAAGAACATCAAACCGGAAACCCGCGTGAGTTGACGTTGATTGAAACAATCCCTACCCCAGTAGTTGAACAGATTGAGACTCTGATGCACGGGGCATTTGCTCCACTTCGAATCTCAGGTGAGTGGTTCTTTTTTTCGTCGGAACAACGTGACCAAGCGATTCGTCAAGCTACAGAATATGCACTTGAAGCTAATGACTCAATAATGCATATGAAGCGTGCCATAGAACTTGAAAAAGTGCCCTCAAATGATGGGGCTCTGACACCAAGTGACAGAGCGTGGGAATTACATCTACGGTTATTGAACATCCGTCATGAAATCAAAGTTTTGGAAAATGCAACAAAACTGATTGACGCAACGATTCGTGACCTAAGCAGCAGTGATGTTCCTCTTGGTCGCTACGCAACACTTGGTAGTAGCACCGAGTCAGAGAAGTTCGATGAAACAAAATTCAAGCAAGATCATCCAGATCTCTGGTCCCAACTCTATGAGATAACCCCCAAATGGCAGCAGCGCTTCTTGTTAAGTGAAACCAAGGAAATGAAAGAATCACTAGGCGAGACCCGCTCGGAGATTAGAGAGATTACTGATGCGGTGAAATCTCAGATTCAGCGAGCAATTGATTTCCGCGATATCGCTCCTGTCCACGGAGAGTTCCTAAACGTATTGACTTTCTTGGCGCCTTTGGAGTGGGAAGAAAAACGCCTAGAGTCCGAACTCAAGGCTGAACTAGGTGAATACCAAGAGATTGAAGGTATCTGCTCTTGGACCCGTTCATTCAAGGATCGTGGTTCACTCAATAAAAAAGTTCTTCAAGAGTTACACCCCGAGATTTATGGAAAGTACATCTCTAAATCCCAGTCCAAACCGAAACTCACAATCTCCCGTGATTGTGGCTTCGTTCATTAATGAATTAACCCTCTGAAGCGACATCGCTCTCAAATGATGAGAGCACCAATCATGATGATCAGCCATGCCACAACCAGAATCAACAACACTGGGAGCGCAATCACAAACAAGACCATGAGAATCATCGCCAAAAAGAAATAGGTCACGTAATGCACGGCCAGTTACCTCACTCTCGTTGTTAGTGCGTACATGGTTCTTGCAGATCCGTAAACAGTGGGAAGAAGTCTGTGCTCGCAGACACCTTGCGCACTGCATGAGCAAAGGTGGTTAGGTAGCGCTCAAAGTCACCGATTCGAGTCGCTGGTGTCTCTAACACCACACGTACTTCCCCATCGCGTAACTCCACCGTGATCCCCGCCAGCTCGTCGTTGAGCGCATTTATTGCGTCGTAGACATGTGCCCCATTTGCGATGCCGCGTGCTGCGATGTAGGTGAGACGGATGTTGTCGTTGTCACCATCAATAGACGGATGAAGAGACGCAGTGCACGTGAGTGCATCTACCTTGAAATGAAGACGATCGGGAATCTGTCCTTCGTCGGATTCTGCATAGCTATAGCCTGCACTCCTCAACGCACTTGCAAGATCTGACATCCACTTTGCGAGATGCTCTCGGTCGAGTCGGATGCGAAAACCCCAATCAGATCCCACGAAGTATGCAAACTCCGCTTGTGGTCCATCAATGAAAATTTTTGCATCTCCTGCATCCTCAAAACACTTGAGTATCTGGACTGCGTTGTAGGGGTAGAACGTTGCGGTGACAGAGCCGGTGACTACAGCTGGTGCTGCACCCGAGTACCGCCCACAGCCCTGTCGACGCCAATCAATAGTCCACGAAAATTGGTTATCTTCCAAGGAGATGGTGACAAATGGTGGGAGACGGTGTTCACGAATGGATACATGGTGTGGAACAGTTGACACCGCTTCAGCAAAGAACGACAGATCTTTGCAGGAAATATCTGCAACCACTGGTGCATCATGCAGGTAATCGGGAGTCTCAATATAGGGAAGTTCTTGTTCGGTAAATCGCGGTGAGATGGGGTGATCAACTGCGAGATATCGCCCATCAGAGGTGCGTGCAACAATGACATCTTCTTGTCCATTGCAATAGATCTCAATCTCATCACTATTGACGGTTTCATCCACAAGTTTTCTTTGTCCAATGTCGAGCAGTTGGGAAATAAACATGTCGGGTATGGGTAACGCAAAGTATGGATCATTAGTGTCTGCTTTTGCAGTTGACCAAGTGAGATGAATCGAGTCGCTGCTAATCCAGAGCCGTTGACCATTCGAGCCTCTAGTGACCCATGTGACCGACGTATCCGACCCATGCCGACCTAACGCTGATGACAAAAGGTGTGCGTGAAACAATTCGCGCAAGGTCACCACAATGGACCATGCCGAGCGGTTGTATTGAAAGTCAGGTGCCATCGTTATCGCACCGTCCGAATATGGGTAGTAGGGACACTATGAAGAGCCGCCGAATTCCCCACGATTTCTGGACCAAGATCGGATTGGTACTTGCGACTAGATAAGAAATTTGGTTCATTGTCATCTAACACTTGTGACACTTCTGCCAATCGTGCCACCAACTTGAGTGCAAAATCTGCGCTCACGGGAGAGAACACAAACTCCACAGCACCATCATTGCCATGCTCAAGGTGCACCCATGCGCCGTCCTTTTGAGCAGGACAACGACCAAAGAGCGCCAATAGATGACGATTCAACTCACGCGCTTTGGGTTCCAGGTCAAGAACCGACTGTTCTATATCGAGCGACATCTCAGAGACGTTCTGAAAGATCTCAGATTCTGATGACGAGTTGTCACCAAAGGGGAAGGACGATGTGGACATGATGTTGCTCTCTTTCGTGGTTCTGTGGGAAAAGTGAGGCCGGTGAGGCCAGTGCACAATGTGCGGCAATTGTGTGTAGCAATCTCTACGCAAAGACCTCCCGAAGCAAACGGAATCCTTCAGCGGTTTCATGGAGGAGGGAGAGTTGTGAAATCACATCTTCATAGTGCTGCGCAAGTGCCTCATAACGAATGATCACATGTTCTTCCCGGTGAATGATTTTGATGCCTTCAAGTGAGCTATTCCATGAGTTGATTTCTTGTGCGATGAATTCACTGCGCGGAAGATCACGACATGCAATGAGGTCTGCGCGCACGTAGTGAATACTCAAATCATCATCGCTCACAATCGAAAGAGAGATGAGGTCATCTTCTACAAAGACATTCACTACATGCCCATCTTCTTCGATGGAGTCAATTTCAGTATCAAAACCACGTGAAGACAGTTCTGCCAGAATCAATGGTGAGTATTGAAATGCCCCTTCCTGCGCGATCTCTACCGAGAATCCCCAGTGACCGCCATCAATTGTCACAATCTGAGGATGGTGAGACAAAATGGTCAGAGTCACCGGGACGTCTCCTGCTATGTCTGCTGCATAGAACTCTCCCACTAAAGGAAATGGACACACTTCAATCTCTCGATTCCATTCCCCTATTGCGGGAACCGAAATAGAGAACTTGCCACTGTTGAAGTTTTTCCAATCGCGTGATGCCTCAAGAACGCCTTCCACACAACTCAGTTGCACAAATGGAACTATTGCTTCCACTACATGAATGTCTTCAATCGACGTAGGAGTGGTCATCAATACTCGTCCAACCTTTGCAAGATCCTTTGCACCCACGGTGATGTTGCTGCCATCTTCGTCCCAATAGGGATCTACGCCAGGTTGTTGTTCCGGAAGATAAGCCGTAACAACATGGACACCATCAGTGATGCGAAACGTGTTCATCTCAGTGTCGACCGTGACGTTCACTTGTTCAACATCTGTAAAGACCTCCACTACTGCGGTCCATACCGCAAGTGGGAATGTCACCCAGCCGGTAAGACACGGTGAGATGGTGTCCGAAACATACCAACCAGTGACGTTGTTCTCCGAAAAAACCCAACGATTCTGTATACCTTCTTGCATGACAAGTTGAACCATGTGATGACTTGGTGATTCGC
>JBIKSB010000104.1:0-4415 GCA_044348855.1 Ilumatobacteraceae bacterium
GAGAACGATGTGTGATTCGAAATGGTGCCGGTACCTCGCTGATTGTTGACCCATCGCCAGATGGCCATGAAAGATTTGCCGCCACGGTTGAAGCACTGCGCATCTCAGGTGTAGACCCCAATGACATTGACGAAGAGTCGCTTTCCGGTGCCATCTTGGCGCCTGCTGTTGCGGAACCAGATCTTGTGATCATTCTCGGTCCGCCCGATGTGATCCCCGAATCGATGGTTTGGGAGCTTGCCTACAGTGAACTTGTATTTCTCGATTTAGGTTGGGATGACTTGACATCAAGCGATTTGGAATTAGCTATTGATGATTTCACTCGTCGACATCGTCGTTTCGGTGGTCTTGATTCGTGAGCGTGTATCGCGATGCCGCAGTAGTTCTCGGTTCCTACAAATTCGGTGAGGCTGACAGAGTTGTTGTGTTGTTGACACAAAATCATGGAAAAGTGCGTGCAGTTGCCAAAGGGATTCGGAAAACGAAATCGTCCATTGGTGCTCGTCTCGAACCTATGAGCCATGTTGATGTGTCGTTGCGTTCTGGTCGAGATCTAGACACCATCGATCAAGTTCGGCTTATTGAACCGCTCCAAGTTCTGCGTGCAGATTTCGACCGTCTCAGGCAGGGTCTCTCCATGGTGGAGGCGATCAACAAGATCACGCCTGATCGTGAGCCTGTTCCTCATTTATTTGAGGTGCTTACACGGGCGTTACATTTCCTTAATCAACAATCTTCACCCTTGCTGTTGGCATCGTTTTTCTGGCGATTGATTTCGCTGGAAGGAGGGACACCTCAACTGGACGAGTGTGTGAGCTGCAATGAACGGGAAAATCTCACTTATTTCGATATTCAGCAGGGTGGAATGCACTGCGGCGCCTGTCGCAGTGGGATTCCCATTTCCGAATCAGCCATAGAAATTCTCCGTTGGATTCTTGGCGGGAGAATGAATGAAGCACTTGCTCTTGAGGAATCAATTCCAGTTCATGAGGTAAATCGTCTTGCAATGGAAGCGATGGAGGCTCACCTTGAGAGGCGATTAAAGAGCCTCGGTGTGTTTGACCGACACTTGTAGGCTTGCTCTATGCCCGCAAAGGACCTTGAGCAAATCGTCAACCTCTGTAAAAGACGTGGATTCGTCTATCCGAGTGCGGAGATCTATGGGGGTTTTCGCTCGTCCTATGACTATGGCCCGCTTGGGTCACTCATGTTGCGCAATGTAAAGGATGCGTGGGTGCGCACCATGGTTCAACAAAGAGACGATGTGGTGCTGATTGATGCCGCAATTCTCGGTCCTCCACAAATCTTTGAGGCTTCTGGTCACCTCGCCAATTTCTCGGACCCCTTGGTGGATTGCACTGTCTGTAAGCGGCGCTTCCGACAAGACCACATCGAAACAAGAGACTGTCCTCAATCGATGAAGGGTTGTGCATTTACTGAGGCACGTGAATTCAATCTGATGTTTAAGACGGCTGCTGGTCCAGTTGAAGGTGCAGGCGCCGATGTCTACCTAAGGCCAGAGACTGCCCAAGGTATGTTCGTGAACTTTGCCAATGTCTTGCAGACAAGCCGGAAGAAGCCACCTTTTGGTATCGCACAGGTGGGCAAGAGTTTCCGTAATGAAATCACTCCAGGAAACTTCATATTCCGCACACGTGAATTTGAACAAATGGAGCTTGAGTTTTTCGTTCCACCCTCTGAAGGTCCTCAGTGGTATGAGTATTGGTGCCAAGCACGACTTGATTGGTATGTCGAATTAGGGATACCCAAGGAGATGTTGCGTATTCGTGCTCACGACGATGATGAACTTTCGCATTACTCGACGGGAACTAGCGATGTGGAGTTTCTCTTTCCTTGGGGTTGGGGTGAACTTGAAGGTGTTGCGCAACGTACGGATTTTGATCTCACTCAACACAGCAACGCATCTGGTCAAAAACTGGACTTTTTTGATCAGGCAACAAATGAGCGTTATATCCCCTATGTAGTTGAGCCTGCTGCAGGCGCCAACCGCACAATGGCGGCATTTTTACTGGCTGCTTATGACGAAGACATCGTCAATGACGAGGCACGCACAGTGTTGAGATTGCATCCACGTCTTGCTCCCTACAAGGTTGCGGTACTGCCTTTGTCGAAGAAAGACAGTTTGACGCCATTGGCCAAACAGATTTACCAGCTTTTGTCCGAGCGATACATGTGTGATTACGACGAAACACAAGCAATTGGCCGTCGCTATCGCCGCCAAGATGAAATCGGTACACCCTTGTGTGTCACGGTTGACTTTGATTCTCTTGAGGACAACAGCGTGACCATTCGACATCGGGACTCCACGGAGCAAGTGCGTGTCTCAATAGACGATTTGACCCACACAATCACTACATTTCTTGGCTTCTGAACCTTGGGTTCCGCTGGGTTAGATTGAACTCGTCAGTGATTTTTTACAGGAGAGAGAAGAGAGAAAATGAGCACCGTTGGATTAATTGCAAAACTGCCCGCCGCTGAAGGCAAAGGCGCCGAGTTGGCAGAAGCATTTAAAGTGGCTTTTGACCATGTGAATAAGGAATCTGGCACCCGGTATTACATTTTGCACGCTGATGCGACTAATGCAGATCTGTTGTGGGTGTATGAGTTGTATGAAAATCAGGAAGCAGCAACTGCGCACATGACCGCTGACTGGTTTGGTCCTTTCGGGCAAAGCCTCGCGCCGTTGATGGGCGGGCGTCCTGAGATGTTCTTCTTGACCCCCATTCAGGGCAAAGGTCTGTAAGTCGCCGTTTCATGACAGCGACGTATCTCGACAAAATTTTGCGTTGGCATCGAGAGCGTGATGCTCGCGATACTCGTTCGATAGATGTTCTCTTAGAGCAGGCGCTTGCATGCGCACAACCTCGTGGTTTTCGTGAACGCATTCAGAATTCTGACCATTTAGCGGTCATTGCAGAGATTAAAAGACGATCTCCATCGAAGGGATTGTTGCGTGCGGATTTGGATCCGTCGTCATTTGCTGCGATGTATGAACAAGGTGGTGCAGCATGCCTTTCTGTTCTTACTGACGGTGAACACTTTGGTGGCTCAGTAGAGGATCTCCAGTTGGCGAGAAGTGCATGTTCTCTTCCGGTGCTGCGCAAGGACTTCACTGTGTCGGTCCGTGACGTTTGCGATGCTCGTGTGATGGGTGCTGACTGCGTCCTGCTCATTGCAGCAGCACTTGATGATGCGCTCCTACGTGACTGTCTCGCAATCGCACATCTTGTAGGGATTGACGCTCTGGTTGAGATTCATGATGAGGCCGAATTGGAACGAGCCTTAGATCTGGGGGCGAATCTGATTGGTGTAAACCAGAGAGACCTGGTGACATTTCAGGTGGACCAGGAGCGCGCGGTACGGATGGGGAAGCTATTTCCTGATGATGTTGTTGCGGTCGCTGAATCTGGCGTGAGAGGCCACGAAGACGCGGTGGCTTTGCGAGAGGCGGGTTATGACGCAGTTCTTGTGGGGGAGTCACTAGTGACAGCCTCTCGTCCGCAAGATGCCATTAAGGATCTGCTCATCCCTTAAGTTCCCCCCAACTTGGTGCATCAAGGACTAACTTGCATGCATGTTCGTGAAAATTTGTGGCATCACGAATGAAGATGATGCTCTGTTGGCGGTGGCTTTAGGTGCCGATGCATTGGGTTTCGTCTTTGCTCCATCTCCGCGACAGGTGGTTGCCAAGAAGGTGTACGACATCACACGCCGTATTCCGCCGGAGATTTTGACTGTGGGTGTTTTTCGAGATGAACACCCACAGCGTGTGATTGAGCTGACACATGCCGCCGGTTTGCGTGCAGCCCAGTTACATGGTCATGAAACACCTGCAGATGTTCTTGAGGTGTCTCGGCATGTGCGTACGGTCATCAAAGCTGTGACGGCTGGTTCCGTAGATGTGACTCATGCTCGTGATTTCACAGCATCGATGATCTTGTTGGATGCTCCCGCGCCAGGGTCTGGCAAGGTGTTCGACTGGAAACTGGCAGGTGAAATACCCGACGGCATCACATTGTTGTTGGCTGGGGGTTTGACCCCAGACAATGTGGCGAACGGCATCGCACAGGTGCGACCATTTGGTGTGGATGTCTCTAGTGGTGTTGAGGCATCTCCTGGGCGGAAAGATCCCATCTTGATACGACGGTTCATCGAAGCTGCCCGTGCGGCCTCCGAATCCCGCAGCGGAGATGCCGACATCGTTCCACGTGCCGAGCCATACAACTGGATGGATGAGTGAGGTGTCACCTTTACCAGTAATGGTTTTGGGTCAGATTCGTGGTGGAATCTAGATATGAGCATTCTTGTTACCCCCTCATCGGATGGTCGCTTCGGCGAGTTCGGTGGGCGTTTCGTTCCTGAAACGCTGGTTCCCGCATGTCAGGAACTAGAGG
>JBIKSB010000105.1:0-4399 GCA_044348855.1 Ilumatobacteraceae bacterium
AGAAACCCGCAAGCCCCCCTGAGGGCTCATGGACTTTTTTCACCAATCACGGCCATGTACTCGTGTGTATTGCCCAGAATCCCGACATCCGCATCTCTGACATCGCCGATTTAGTGGGCATTGGAGAGCGAGCCGCACATCGCATTGTGGGTGAGTTAGTTGAGGGCGGTTATGTCATACGCACTAAAGATGGACGTCGCAACACCTACACCGTGGATTACACACAACACTTGCGACATCCACTTGAAGCGGGGCACACGATTGGTGAGATCTTCAAGGCTCTTGTGCGCATGAAATCAGGCGCTAAGTCGTAGAGACAACGTTGTGCACTACGCGCACATCAGCCTGCGATAGCTGATGCAACTGTGTAGTACAGAGGAATACCGATTGCGACGTTGATCGGGAAAGTGATTCCTAGTGCAAGAGTAAAATATCTACTGGGTCGTGCTTCGGGAATTGCATAGCGAATCACTGCCGGTACCACGATGTAACTACCGCTTGAGGCAAGTGCAGCCAACAGAGTGAGATCACCGACGGAAAGACCAAGTGCTCGTCCCAACAACAACGCCATCGCAGCATTCACGAATGGAACACATACGCCAAAGCCCACCAGGAAGGGGCCGACATCGCGTACTTCTCGCAATTGACGCGCAACTAAGAGCCCCATTTCTAGAAGGAAGAATGCAAGCAAGCCTTTAAAGACATCGTTGATGAAAGGCGCCATAGCCTCGCCACCACTTTTTCCACTGATTGCTCCAATCAACATTGAACCCAGTAGCAACAAATGTGCTCCATCTGTGAAAGCTTCATGGAGTACTTCTTTGATGGATAATGGCGTTGCGCCATGTTCGCTGGTCGCAACTTGTGTATTTCCTGCAGAAGCAGTGGTCTCTGGCGTTGACGTATCAGTGCGTGTAGCAGACTTTCGTTTGGGCAGTTCCTCGGTGAGAATAAGCCTGCTTCCAAACCCTGTGGAGAGATTGCTGCCGGATTGAGAACGTACCCAGGTTGCAAGAAGTACTGCCATCACGATTGCGGGCGATTCCATCAACACCAGTGCGACAGTGAGGTAACCACCAGCCTCTTCGCCGCGGTCCGCAACAAACTGTGACGCGACAACGAATGTCACCGCACTCACTGAACCATATGTTGCGGCAATGGCCGAGGCGTCAAATGCATTGATGCGTCGACTGAGTACGACGAACCAGATGGCCGGGATCACAAGGGCCAGGAGTAACGCCGCACCAATCACTTTGAGTGCATCACCGGAGAGTCCCGTGTCACTGAGGGCTTGGCCACCTTTGAAACCAATAGCCATCAGTAGATACAACGAAAGGAATTTTGCGATGGGGGCGGGGATTTCCAGATTGGACTTAATCACACCCACGAACAATCCGAGGAAGAAAAAGAGGACCGCCGGGTCGGTCAAACTGTCGAGAACATCGCTATTCATTGGGTCTCCCTTTGGAAATTCACATGTGTGTCATGATTCATAAAACATGACAATGATAACATGTTTCATAGAACATGCCAAACTGGAGAGACGATGCGTGCCTTACCCCTGTGGCGCGGGAGAAGCGGGCACAAATTGATTAATGAACGGCACAATCTTTTCTGTTAGCAACGGCTGTAACCATCTGGCCATCACATCGCTGATGTGGTTGTCATCGCGATAGACACTGATGTTTCCGACGATTACTGGGCACAGATTGTTGTGGCAGAGCCATTTTTGAGGATCAATCAGACTGACCTTCTCATCGCGGGCCACCTTGCGAAGTGCATCCATCACGTCGACCAATGTGGATCTATTGAGCGTGGCGACACACTGGGACACATTGCGTCGATTACTGGCGATGCACTCGGGGGGAACCCCAGGAATATCTGGGGTGTCACCAAAGAAGATTGGTTCCATCGACGATGTGCGAAGGGTTTGTACCAATTCGGTGTACCCCAGCCGCCACTGACGTGAGGACACAATTCCCCCAGTACCAGCATCGCGGTAACGCACATATTGGCCCGTGAACACAAAATCCACGCCTTCGTCTTTCATGTATTGCAGAGCATTTGCACGCCAGGGTGTGCAGTGTCTGTAGACGCCACCGTTTTGCACGTTGTAAATCGATAGCTCAATAGGTGTGCATCCACCTTGAGTGATTGCAATAAGTCGCCATTTGTTCGCCACAGCAATTTCATTCAGTGGAGAGAACCATTGAGCGGCATGTGAATCTCCGAATAGAGCCACAGTGATTTCGCCCGCGGGGTCACCAAAGATGCAATCTTTCTTGACGGTCTCTTTGAAGAATTGATGACAGTCGTTGTCGTAGGTGATGTTGGTATTGGTCTCGGCTTTGTTGGTAGGTGGGTCGAGATTGTCTGGCGCAACAGAAATAGAGAGTCCATCTATGACTGGTTGTGGAGCACCATCTTGTGTCATGGAGATGGGTTGAGGTCCAGATGTCACAGCCAGAGTGGTGGAAGTGGCCACAGAAGAAACTGTGGTGGTGGTTGTGGCCAGTGTGGGAGTAGTCACCACAACACCAGTGGATTGACTGGGCTGGATGTATGCCGCAGCAGCACCTGCAAGAACGCCACCCAGAATCACAAAGGCACCGATGTTTAATGTGAGCTGTGTGCGCTGCACAAGAAACTGTGAGCGTCGAATGGGGTTTTCAAGAACACGATGAGTGAATTCTGTAGCGACCAGTACAGCAGCAAGGATCCAGACTCGGTCCATCACACTGAGCGCATCTCCCTGCGCAGCTTCCACGATGATGAGTGGCGGCCAGTGCCATACATACAGCGCATATGAACGCGCACCGATGTATTGCAGCGGCCGAACAGCAAGTACGCGATGCAACGATGCAGGGTGCATAGCACTCTCTGCGTGTGCTCGACCCGAGGCAATGATGAGCGCAGTTCCCAAGACGGGCAAGAGCGCCAGATAGCCAGGGAAGGCAGTAGCTCCGTTAAAGGTGAGAACCGAAAAGATGATGAGTGCAGCGCCGCTCCAGCCAATCCATGGTCGCATCAGCCCTGTTCGTGCTGCGAAGAATGGCCACAACACCGCGAGTAGTGCACCGATACCTAATTCCCATGCACGGGTATGTAATCCGAAATATGACCATGAGGGTTGCGTTGTAGTGAACGCCACGCTCAGAGCAAATGATCCCACAACAATCGCACTGATGAGCAAAAACACCCGTTGTCGCACCAACGTGCGTCCTCGCGTTACCAGCACCATCAGCACGGGCCAGATTGCGTAGAACTGTTCTTCCACCGCCAGTGACCAGAAGTGCTGAAGCGGAGATGGCTGAAGTTGTGATTGCAGATAATTGGCGCCCCGTGATGCAAACAACATGTTGGGAAAAAACAGTGCTGCTGCCACAATCTCTTCGGCAAAATTGTCGAGACGTGCAGGACTGAGCCAAATAATCCCTGCAACTGCAGTCACTACAACAACAGCAAATGACACGGGTAAGAGACGACGAATACGACGTGCATAGAAGTCTCGCAACGAGATTGTGCCCGTTGCTTCTTTCTCGCGCAGCAAAAGTGCAGTGATGAGAAATCCTGAGATCACAAAAAAGACATCAACGCCGACGTAACCACCATCGGTGCCTGGAACCCCAAAATGAAATAACAACACCGCAATGACTGCGATGGCACGTAGACCCTCTATGTCCGAACGATGCTCCACGCCTTATTCGCCACGTATGAGGTCAAACAGAAGAATTTGTCCGCCATAACAGGCAACCCACACTCGATTTTTTACTGGCTCATAGGTAATGCCAATAGGGCGCCAACAAGTGTTAATGGTTTGCAAAGTCTTTAAGTTCTCGGCCTTGAGGACATTGATCTGATTTGCTGTGTAATTCACTAGATACAACGTGGTGCCATCAGGAGAGATATCCAATGTCCGTGGTCGCTCTGCGGTGCGCACGTTCTTTAGCAACTTCAAACCTGGAACACTGAGCTTGGACACGGTGTTGGACAAGTTAAATGTGACGTAGAGGAACTGTTCATCTGGGCTGAGAACAATGTGTCGCGGTGCAATGCCAGACACTTTGGTTTTGCTGACAAGTTCCAATGTGGCCAGGTCAATCAGAGCAATCTGTGCAAGGCCCATCACGCTGACATACGCACGCAAAGAGTCTTTTGTGATGGCTATACCTCGAGGGTGTTTGCCCAAGGGAATGGTCTTGACTGTTTGCATGGTGTTGGCATCTACGACACTGAGCGAGAATCCACACCAGTTCGTTACGAGAACGTATTTCCCATCATCGGTTGCTTGAACATACTTCGGAACAGAACCCACACGCGCAGCCGCGATGACTTTCATTGTTGACATGTCAATCTTGTACAGATATGACTCGTCAAAAGTGTTGCCGGCTTGACATTC
>JBIKSB010000106.1:0-4387 GCA_044348855.1 Ilumatobacteraceae bacterium
CATCTTCGGGGTGCGACAACAGATATGCACTTTGACCCCAGTAGTTCAGAACCAATGCAGGGAGAACAATTCCGTACCATCCGAACATGATGGGTCGTCGGCCAAAGTGTCCCATGTCTGCATAGAGAGCCTCGCCACCTGTTACAACAAGAAAAATAGATCCCAATGAAAGAAACGCTTTACCAGTCTCGTGAGTGAAGTACTGAAATGCGTAATAGGGATTTACAGATTGGATGATTTCAGGATTCTTCAGAATCTGAGAAATTCCGATGATGGCTAGGGTGGAAAACCACACCACCATGATGGGTCCAAAGACTTTTCCTACTGCACCAGTACCGCGGCTTTGCACAAGAAACAAGCCCATCAAGATAACAACGGCAATGGGGACGACCCATTGATCAAATGTTGATGAGACTTCTTGGAGTCCTTCCACAGCACTGAGCACCGAGATCGCAGGTGTGATAATTCCGTCTCCATACAACAGTGCGGTACCAAAGACTCCCAACGTGACCAACGCTGAGGTGCGTCGTCCATGTTCGCCACGCTTTGGCATCACCAATGCAGTGAGAGCCAGGATTCCACCTTCGCCATGGTTATCGGCTCGCATCACAAACATCAGGTACTTCAAAGAGATAATGACGATGAGTGACCAGAATGCAAGGGAACTAATGCCGTACACATTGATGGTGTCTACGGTCATTACATGGCTGTGTTCAGTGAACGCCTCTTTGATGGCATATAGAGGGCTTGTGCCGATATCGCCATAGACAACGCCGAGTGCTCCGAGCGCTAGGGCCGTGCTTGCTACAGGGTTGCCATGCCCATGTGATGTATTCGCCGCTTCTTTATCAACTTGTGCGGCAGCTGTAGCTTCTGCAAGCTCTCGTGCATGTTCTACGGATTCCCGTCCGACGGTGTTGTCTGATCCCACAGTTATGAAAGGCTACTTGCCTGCAGCATTGCTTTGTGGAAGGCATCGCTGCGATGTGTGTAATCACCAATGTGCGATGGGGTGGGAGCCGCGGGGCTCAGGATGATGTTGCTGCCTTTGGTGGCCAGAGATAAGGCCATACGTACTGCATCGTGCACATCATGTGTGAGGACGCGATGACATTTGTGGAGCAATGATTCAATCCGATGTGCAAGAGCATCGTCGGGGCCACCGAGGAGCACCACGGCCGTGACGTGTTGTTGAGTATTCAATACTTCGATGAGTTCTGTGTAGTCCACAGTGCGATCTTGCCCACCCATGATGACAATCAGTGGTGCATCTGCGAATCGCTCGATTGCAGCAATTGTGGCAAGTGGATTAGAAGCCAGTGCATCGTCAATAAAGTGCACACCGTCTACTGATCCAATCATGTTCTGTCGCGAAGGCAATGGAGTGAAGTTTTCGATTGCATCAAGAACATGTTCGGCTGTGAGTGAGGGCTCGGCTGCATATGCAGCATGAATTGCCAAAGTGAGATTACGGGGGAATGTCGTGTTGCCCATTCGCTCATACACCCCAGTCATACGGCTACGTTCAAGAATGTCGTGAATATCCAATGGTGAGGTAAATCGGAGTGTTTCTGCACCGAGTACACGTAGCGAGTTCATCACTAAGTCATCATCGTCGTGAAAAATCATCTTGGTGAGCTGTGTATGTGCAAACAAGTTTGTCTTGTCGTGGTGGTAACGCTGAAGCGAACCATGCCAGGTGATGTGATCCTCGCCTAATGCAGTAAGCACACCAATAGCGGGTGAAGCAGTGCAATCACTTGCTTGATAACTCGAGACTTCAAGCACAACCGTGTCTATCTCGTCGGATATCTGTGTCACTGGGATGCCGATGTTGCCAGCAAGTGCAACTGATCGACCGGTGGATGAGAGAAGTTGTTCAATCATGGCCGCAGTGGTGCTTTTGCCTTTGGTTCCTGTGACACCAATGATGCGACCTGCGGGCTGATCGGCAAGCCACAGGGCAAGCAAATTAGACGAGCCAATGTCGCGGCGGGCAAGGTGTTCCACTTCGTTGCGATAACGAGAAATACCTGGCGAACGTATGAGGAATCCAAGATCAAGTGAGGAGAGTTGAGAACTGGGTATCAAAGAGATGTTGAGTTCGCGCGCAGTGCTTTGTGAGGCGGTATCTGTATCCGGAGTATCACTTACGAGAACGACATCGCAGCTCTGGGCGATGCAACGCTCCGCGGCTGCACGCCCGTCTCGTCCACCTCCCCATACAGCAACAGTCATCTGGGTCAGTTCACTCAGTCTCATGAAGAAAACACCTTGGCGACATGTTCGTATATGTGGTGGGGAATGAAGTGCGGTGGATTCTTCACAGAAGATGAGTGAGTGACAGGTGCAGTCTCACCAAGAGATGTCACGACGAGATGATTTCTCCATTCATCTGAGGTGCGCAAGACGGCAAGAGCAAGGCGCGCAGACTCAATTTCGCCGACACATTCATATGGTTTGGCATTGATATCAATCAAGTCGGAAAATCCCTGAAGTTGTGCCGCGTCGCTGAGCAAGTCAGCTCCAAAAATCTCTGTGAGATGTGTAGGTGAAAGATAAGGCGCAAGAGTCAAGAACACAGATCTACATTTCGGACAATTGCCGCACCAGCGATCACTGCGACGTTCAGGGTCGCGCAACATTGCCTTGTTGCAACTCATAAAAGCCGTGTGCAGTGGCGTGCAAGATTGGGCAAAAGCCCGTGCAATCTCATCATCGGTGCGGTCACGAAGTGCAGAGAAGTAACTGATATCTATGTTCGATGTCGCTAGTGCACTACGCAACAGGTGTTCGAACTCATATGACTTGCTGTATTGGTGATTGATGTTGTAGCCATCAACAATGCGCGTTGGCTCAGAAGAGCTTTTCTCATTGGCCATGACTACGCACTCGCATCCATAGATATCGGCAGCGAGAAGTGAAATTAATGAGTTAATCGCGGTGACAGGGACATGTCCGTTTAATGCACCGCGTGCGTTTAGATCTAACAGCTGTGTGTCAATGTGGCGGGTGACTGTATGTAGAGGGAGGGATAAACGGCGGGCGATGTCTTCGACATAGTCATTTTGTCCAATAGACAAAAGAATGGGCTGCAGTGTCTGAAGCGCTGTAGCAACCACGCTTGAATCTCGGCCACCTCCCATCGGGATGAGCAATCTGTTCTGCTGGGCTCGTAGTGTCGGAGATTCTGATGGGCGCAGATGAGATGCGCGAAGGATGAATGTCGGTTCTTGAGCGAGATTGTTGTGCACGGCAAATTCGCGCATGCCCTGGTCGTACAAAGCATCGAACATCTCTGACTGTGGGCCCGTGAGCGAATACGCAGAAGCGTCGATATCAATAGGTGCAGATGCTTTTGCATAACTGACTACTGCGGCCAACGCCAACATGTCCAGCAAGGTGCGACGTTGAGGGGTGAGATCAAAAGCGACATCAAATTCAAGACGCTCGGTGAAGGTGACGCCGTGGGCGGCGAAGGTGAGGGCAACGGTGGCCCCGGAATGCTCCCAGGGAAGAACCACGCAGGCGCTCTCAGAAACAGGTCTCACACTGCGAGCCTATGTCTGGGGGATTCTTGAGCGGTCTCATAAGGGAGGGGGCCCAGGGAATCAGCCCTACGGGCTGGCGACAAATGTCACATTTGAGCCATGATAGGAGGGTGATTCACCATTACTTAGACGCCCGGGCCGAGCTTGATGCCGAAGGCTCCATGTTCGCCACCACCACTATTGACGTGCGAGGAGTGCCTACAAAAGCATTCGTGCACGCTCCTCCACATATGCGGGCATTGTGGGAGATGTCAGCTGGCCATGCAGAGAAGGACTACCTGGTCTATGAAGACGAGCGCTACACCTATGCAGAGGTTCATGCACAGGTCCGCAAGTTGGCTGCACATCTCCACAGTGTGGGTGTGGGTTCTGGCGCACGTGTAGCAATCGCGATGCGTAACTATCCCGAATGGGTGGTGGGGTACTGGGCAACAGTCTCACTTGGTGCAGCCGCCGTGGGTATGAATGCGTGGTGGACTCCCAGTGAAATGGAGTACGCACTCAAGGACAGTCAACCTGCAGTGTTCATTGGAGACGATGAACGACTTGAACGTCTTGAGCAAATCTCTGACCCTGGCTCTTTTCAGGTCATTGCTGTGCGTAGTGAGCGTCGACCTCATGGCGCGCTGTCTTGGAGTGATGTCATGGCTTTGACAGATCCTGGTGCATTGCCTGCCGCAGACATTGATCCCGATGATGACGCAACAATTTTTTACACCTCGGGAACCACAGGTTTTCCCAAAGGTGCACAACTCACGAACCGTGGATCTGTGAACAATATTTTGAATATTGCTGCAATGACGACCGCGGCAGCGTTAGCAGAACAAAAAGCGGTT
>JBIKSB010000107.1:0-4385 GCA_044348855.1 Ilumatobacteraceae bacterium
CCAAAAACTCCCACGGGTCTTGCAAGTGCGCTACAACATCCGACGCCACAGGATCATCGCTGAAAACCGCATAGTGCTCGCGCATCACGTGAAGACACCCGGGTTGTCCCACCACGATGCGTTGGCTTTTATCTAAGGCCGCGCGAAAGGCACGTACGTTTTTGCGCACAATACGTCGGAATCGCTTGATGTTTCCGTTGTAGAGATCTGGCGCACCGCAACAGTTGTGTTCTTTTCCACGTACACACTGCGCCCCTACTTGTGCAAAGACTTTCTGTGTCGCATTGGCAACTTCGGGTGCGTATGCATCAACGACACAGGTCGGAAAATAAGAAACCTCACATGTCGTCGTAGGCACATTGTGCGATGCATTCTTTTGCCGTACCGAATGTCGCTGAGCAAAAAGTGTCGGCACATGGACAGTTACAGACCGCAGCAACCGCGCCCCAAAAACTTGAAATGGTCTACCCCACGATGCATGTGTTGCGCTTAATGCCACCACGTCTTCTTTTACCTGTTCGCGCAACGTCAAGAACTTGTTCTTGCGCAACATGGCTCGATGCCGGATTACTAACGCAGGAAAATTGACTGCCTCGCCCGCAGGAGCATCTGCATAGGGACACTGAGCGACACATTGCGTGCATTGGTGACACAGGTTGACAATCTCGTCTTGCTGGGAAGGAGTAAGCAGTGCTGCCTCACGCTCCACGCACTCATCAACACTGGAGACCAGAAGAGGAAACACAGAGCATGCGTTGAGGCACTTCTGGCACGACATACACACATCGAACACTCGCGCCGATTCGTGACGCACCGCCATTTCATCCACATAGTCGCTTCTGCGAGGGTCGTAGGAAGTTCCCATAGATTCCTCGCGACCATAACAACTCCCCCCTACGGCCAACAACTGGCCAGGGGTCAAATTGCTGCACGACCCATGGCCATTGCCCCGCCCCCCATAGGCTGAGAACCAATGTCTACGTCACATGCTTTTCACCGCGCAACCTCATTACAGCAACTCGCCCAAGACGATTTCGATGTAGTGGTGATCGGGGGTGGAATCACCGGAGCAGGCGCTGTCCTCGATGCCGCCTCCCGTGGACTCAAGGTTGCACTCGTGGAGCGAGATGACTTCGCATCAGGAACGTCGTCAAAGTCGTCAAAGTTGGTGCACGGTGGATTGCGCTACCTCCAACAAGGTGACGTACGCCTTGTGTATCAGGCACTGCGCGAGAGAAAACGCCTCCGACGCAATGCTCCGCACCTTGTCAAAGTGTTGCCCTTCATGATTCCCATCTTGACTAAGGACGGGGTGGTATCCAAGAAGATTGCTCGTGCACTTGGATCTGCGATGTGGATGTATGACATCACTGGCGGTTGGCGCATCGGGAAAATTCATCGTCGCTTATCTGCAAAGAAAGCATTTGCACATCTGCCCACCATACCTCGAGAAAAACTCGCCTCTGCCTATCTCTATTTCGATGCTGAAGCAGATGATGCACGCTTGGTTGTCGCAGTTTTGCGCACGGCCGCAGAGCGTGGAGCTGTCATTGCAAACCGATGCTCGGTGTCCTCAATTGATTCCACATCAACGACATCTCACACCCTCACCGTGGTGGACTCCTTGACAGGCGCACCCATCACCGTGAGAACTCGTTCAATCATCAATGCGACCGGTGTCTGGGCAGATGACATTCGTGCACTCGATGAAAAAGTGCATCCCGACACCATCCGACCAGCAAAAGGCGTGCACCTCACTGTTCCTTGGGAGAAAGTGCGAAATGACATTGCTGTGGTGATTCCCGTACCGCGTGACCGACGAAGTTTGTTCGTTGTTCCCTGGATTCCTAACGGTGACGGCACCTATCGATTCACCTACATCGGCACTACAGATACCGATTACACCGGCCCTGTCAATGACCCACAATGTACAAAAGATGACATTGATTACGTGTTGGCCGCATTGAACGCAAGTATCACCACGGGCGTGACAACAGATGACGTCACTGGAGTCTGGAGCGGACTTCGCCCACTCGTCAAGAGCGATGCTGCAACATCGGGTCGTACTGCCGATCTCAGTCGCCGTCACAAAGTTGTTGCGTCCGCACAAGGAATTGTCACTGTCACGGGCGGAAAGCTCACCACCTACCGCGAGATGGCAGAAGATGCCGTTGATGAAGTATGTCGGTTGTTGAATGTCAAGAAATCCAGCAAAACGAAGTCGCTTTCTTTGCATGGAGCACGTCACTCGCGCACCTCATCTCATCCTCAAGATGCACATCTTCACTCACGTTATGGAAGCGAGTCGAGTGTTCTGAAACAGATGATCCAACAAGATCCCACACTTTCTGAAGAGCTTGTGCCCGGACTTCCCTATCTGCGTTGTGAAGCAATTTATGCCGTCACCCATGAGATGGCTCAGTCTGTCGATGACGTACTTACACGACGTACACGCGCACGCCTTCTCGATCGTCGCGCATGTGTTGCAGTAGTGCGCGACGTGGCATCACTCATCGCACCATATTTGGGATGGGATGACGCAGCAAAAGAAGCAAGCGTCGCCCAATTCATGGATGAATGTGCGCGCGAAGACGCCGCGGCAATGGTTACAGAAGCCGAATTCATTGCGTCTCACTCATAAAAGGAAAACCCGTGTCACTTCACTCATTCAATTCCCAACCCACTGAACCGATTGAACTGGGTGGTCTGCCAGAGGCAACAACGGCGCGATTCGCGTCACAACTCGTCACCGTCACCGACACACAAATCGCTGCACTTGCATCGATCTGTCCCACGTCGCACGACGTCGCCGATCGAGTACAGCATGGTCGTGACTGGTGGCCGCTCTCTTTGGCATGGTCTTTGAACAACGAAGTTCCGCAGATTCCTGCTGTGGTCTGTCGCCCCACAACAACTGCTCAAGTGTCTGCACTCTTGAGATACTGCAATGAACATTCCATTCCTGTAACTGCATCAGGCGGACGAAGTGGAGTGTGTGGTGCCGCCATTCCACTTCATGGCGGAGTCTCCTTAGACCTCACCGGAATGCAAGGCATTGAATCAGTCGATGAAGTCTCTGGTGTGATTGAAGTTCTTACAGGAACATTTGGACCAGATCTTGAAGATGCCGCCAGAACCCATGGACTCACCATTGGTCACTACCCGCAGTCGTTCGCATTAGCCACGGTGGGTGGATGGGTGGCATGTCGTGGCGCAGGACAATATTCCACTCGCTACGGAAAAATTGAAGACATGGTGCACGCACTTGAAGTTGTTCTTGCTGACGGAACAATTCTTCGCACTGGTGGTGCCCCAGCCGGCGCAGTCGGCCCAGATCTCAATCACGTCTTTTTGGGAAGTGAAGGAACTCTTGGCATCATCACGCGCATCTGGTTGCGCGCACATCCGCTTCCCGAAGTGGAACGACGAGGTGCTTATGTGTTTGACACTTTGAGTGACGGTTTTGAAGCATGTCGGCGCATCATTCGTGCTGGTGCCACACCAGCGGTGTTGCGTTTATAC
Source organism: Ilumatobacteraceae bacterium (assembly GCA_044348855.1). Lineage (GTDB taxonomy): Bacteria > Actinomycetota > Acidimicrobiia > Acidimicrobiales > Ilumatobacteraceae > UBA2093. The sequence continues at coordinate 3,523 of JBIKSB010000107.1, forward strand.
GATGGCGCAGAAAGCAAACGCTCACATGGCGGCAATGGCACCAATGCAACATTGCTCGTATTGGACGAAGGCCACGAAGCACTGATTGATGCCACGATGAGCATTGTGCACGATGTCGCACTATCCATGGGAGCACAGGTCGCAGACGTAGATCTCGTAGAGAAGTGGACTCATCACCGCAATGACACCAGTGGACTTCAAGCACTCACACGCAAGGGGTTCGTTGTGGACACCATGGAAGTTGCAGTGAATTGGGCGCAATGCGACAACGTTGTGGAAGCAGTGGAAAGTGCGATGTTGGCAGTTCCGCATGCGCGAGCCGCAACCTGCCATCTCTCACATAGCTACATTGAAGGTGCGTGTTTGTACTTCACATTCGCAGCAACACCTCCTGCCGAAGCTTTCGAAGAGACATACCTTGCAATGTGGGAAGCAGGTCAACGCGCCGCATTGACTTCAGGAGCAAATCTTTCGCACCACCACGGCGTGGGCTTTAGCCGTGCCCAATTCATGGAACAAGCTTTAGGCAATGGTCTCGATGTTCTGCGCACGATGAAAAAGTCTCTTGATCCACAAGGCATTCTGAATCCTGGAAAACTCGGATTATGAAAACTCTGGTCCTCGACATCGGCACAAGTGGTCTTCGCGCAGCGATTGTTCACCACGATGGCTCCTTGAGTGACCTGCATTACGAGAGTTTCCCTCCTCACTCCCCCGCACCAGGATTAGTTGAATTCGATGCATCTGCGATGTACGAAGCCGTGCATCGCGTCGCTTGTGCTGCACTTGAACATCATGAAGTCACCGCAGTTGGCCTCACATGTCAACGTGCATCCACAATTGTGTGGCGGGCCTCTACAGGA
>JBIKSB010000108.1:0-4371 GCA_044348855.1 Ilumatobacteraceae bacterium
CTTTGTCATTGAGCGCTTCGGGAAAGAACTGATTACCGTTCTGAAGCCACTTCCATGAGTTGTCCGGGGTGGCAGAGCGATCATCATCGCGGTGTCGCACAAAACTTAATCTGAACTCTTCCAGCATGTCGGCTCCGATTCCATCAGTGCCGAGCACGATTGTGTTGGTCCTGAGAGAAGGACGCGCGTAACCGACAGAGTTGTTCATATTTGAACGCGGATTGTGCGCGATGACGCCTGGTAGATAACGGTCTAGATGCACTGCATGGACGAGAAGCCAATTGTCGCGGGCGAACTCTTCCAAGCGCGCTCCTGCGTTCGCATCCTCGGGTGCCTCTGCTACATGAATGTGCACTCCAACACCCAGCTCCTCCGACAGGGCGGCAGCGTGTTCAAGTGTGTCATCGGTACATGTAAAAGCAGCGTGCACGCCCACCATGGCGGGCCTTCCTGTGAGGGCATATCGTTTGTTCTCTTCTAGGCCTCTCTTGGCAGCCTGTGTCATGGAGCCAGACGGGGACACCTGCACTAATGCACCGTTATCGGACCACCTATCGGTGATGCCGTACGAGAGCAGGTGCCGCACACCCACGAACTCACATGCATCGGCAATCACATCAAGGCTGCCTTCGATGCAAAAAGGAGATTCGTGATGGTCAATGATTGACGTTGTTCCCGACAGCAGTGCCTCTGCGGCGCCTAAGGCAGCGGACCAGTAAATGATCTCCTGGTCCAGTGCAGCGTCCAGTTTCCACCAGATGTCGCGAAGGATTTCTGAAAAATTAGTGGGTGTTGTGAGAGGTCCCGGCATGCCACGTGCAAGGGATGAGTAGAGATGATGATGAGCACAAACCATGCCAGGCGTGATCGCACTCATTACTAGTCCCGTTGCGCACCGCGTTGAGAAGTAATACGTGTGTATACCTCTGGGCGACGGTATTTATCAAAGTCAAATAACGTGTTCGTGTATTTCTGACACCAGTCAAGATCACAATCAGCGACAATTACTTCATCACCTTGAGTGAGTGCCTGGGCCACAATTTGTCCCGAAGGGGCAACGATCATGCTTTGTGCCAAAGATTCCACGCCCTCTTCAATCCCACCTTTTGCAACGCCTACAACCCATGTTCCATTTTGGTAGGCCCCAGACTGCATCACTAAAGCATTGTGGAAGCCTTGAAGGACGTTCTGTTCGGGATCCGGTGCGTAATAAATCGGCGTGTTGTAGCCGCACAAGATGAGTTCTACACCTTGTAATCCCATTACTCGGTACGTCTCTGGCCAACGTCGATCGTTACAGATCATCATGCCCACGCGACCGCCAAAGGCCTTCCAGACATTGAATCCTTCATTAGATGGCTCGAAGTAATGACGCTCTGCATGTTGAAAGGGCCGGTCAGGCTCGTGTTCTGCGTGTCCGGGGATGTGTACCTTGCGATAGTGGCCTACCACTTTTCCTTTTTGATCCACCAAGACTTGAGTGTTAAAGCGATGCCCAGTTGGAGTTAGTTCGGCATATCCAAGACAAAACCCCACGCCGAGCTGTCGAGCAGTGTCAAAAATGGGCGCCGTAGTAGGCGAGGGCATCTCAGTCTCGTACCAATGATTCGCATCATTGAGATCTTCTAGATACCAACGAGGGAAGAAGGTTGTCAAGGCCAACTCCGGAAACACCACCAACTCCGCGCCCTTTGATTTCGCCTCATGCAGTAGCGCGACAAGACGATCTACCACTTGTACTTTGGAGTCGGCTTTCTGAATTGGCCCCATTTGTGCTGCTGCAACTCGAATAACGCGGCTCATGAACTCATGCTTTCTGTGAGTGCCAGCATCGTGTGTAACAAAACATTCGCACCCATCTCTAGATCGGCGGACGATGTGTCTTCTGCTGGGTTGTGGCTTATCCCATTAATGCTGGGCACAAAGATCATTCCCGAGGGACACACGCGAGCAAACATTTGTGCGTCATGTCCAGCTCCGCTGGGCAATCGCATATGTGAGCTGTCTAAATCATGTGCGACGCGTTCGATGGTTTCAATGACAGCGTCATCGAATGTCACAGGCTCAAATCTCGCCAATGATCTTGTTGTAATGGCCACCCCTTCTTGTACAGCGAGATCCTCCAAAAAATCACGAATTTCCGTCTCTGCTGCCTTGAGAACTTCTTCATCGGTGTTGCGCACATCCAACGTGAGGATTGCTCTTGCAGGAATGACGTTGATGAGGTTTGGATGAAGGTCAATCTTGCCCACAGTGCACACTTGATGTCCCGAGTAGCGGCGCGAAAGGTCCCTCAGAAACACCGTGATTGCTGCTGCCACGTATGAAGGATCATGACGCATTGTCATTGGAGTTGTACCCGCATGATTGGACTGTCCCGTAATGGTGACCTCTTGCCAACTAATGCCCTGAACTCCTGTCACCACACCAATGGTGCATCCTTCATTTTCCAGAATTGGTCCTTGTTCTATGTGCAATTCAATAAACGCTGCAGGTGAGGGTCCAGGACAGGGTGAACTACCGAGATACCCAATGCGCTCAAGTTCTTCGCCCACTTGGGAACCATCAATGCCAATTGTGTGTAACGCTTCTTCGACGCTCAATCCACCTACATATGTCAATGAACCAAACATGTCGGGGGCGTAGCGAGAACCCTCTTCGTTAGTGAAGAAACCCACTGCCAACGGGCGACGAGGTGTGAAGTTATTTTCTTGACAAGTTTGAATTACTTCAAGACCTGCAAGGACGCCGTAGTTACCGTCGTATTTTCCACCTGTGCGCACTGTGTCTATGTGGGATCCCGTCATGATGGGAGAGCCTTGACCCACATCCCAAGTCCCTACAACGTTTCCCACAATGTCGATAGTTATGGACAAACCCAGATCCTTCATCCACTCAACCACCAAGTCTCGGCCTGCTTTATCCTCATCGCTTAAGGCGAGACGGGCACATCCTCCTCCATCAATGGCACCAATATCGGCCAGCGTGAAAAGTCTCTCCATTAACCGGGCATGGTTGACCCTGAGTGCAGTGGTCTGTGGCGGAAGCGACATTCCAAAAGTGTACGAAATTACACACTGAATACTTCGCAATGATCCAGTCCTTCTCGCCTGATATGCAGAGCCCTAGTGTGTTCACTGTGGGTCAGGTAGCAATTAATCGATTACGGCTCGATGAACTGTTGAAAAAGGAGCAGGAATTCTTCGTGTCGCGTCACCCCAGGTCACAGATGCTCTCCGTACGTGCTCATGAACACCTTCTTTCTGGAGTGCCCATGCCATGGATGGTCAGGTGGCCTGGTCCCTTTCCGATTTTTGTATCTTCGGCGAACGGTTCCACTTTCCTTGATGTAGACGAAATTGAATATGTCGATTTTTGCTTAGGGGATACAGGGGCAATGACTGGTCACGGTCTATCCCAAGTCGCAGATGCAATCTCGGCGGCTGCCCGTCGTGGAATCACAACTATGTTGCCCAACGACGACGGCATATGGATTGCTGAAGAACTCACTCGACGCTTTGGTTTAACCAAATGGCAATTTGCAATGACTGCTACTGATGCAAATCGATTCGTATTGCGTTATGCACGAGCACTCACGGGTAGACCCAAGATTGCTGTCATGGATTGGTGTTATCACGGCACAGTCGACGAGACATTGGTCATTAGAGATCATGAGGGCACAACGGTGAGTAGACCAGGGGCCCTAGGGCCACCCATTGATCCGCATCTCACAAGTGTTTCAATTCCATTCAATGATGTGGATGAGCTAGACCGTATTCTTTCTCGGGGAGACATTGCCTGTCTTCTCATGGAGCCCGCTTTAACCAACATCGGAATTGTGTTGCCTGAAGATGGATACCTAGAAGAAGTGCGTCGCATCACTCGAGCACATGGCGTCTTCCTCGTCATCGATGAGACCCATACAATCTGTGCAGGCCCGGGGGGATGCACCAAGGCCTGGACGTTAGAGCCCGACTTTTTTGTCATAGGTAAACCGATTGGCGGAGGTATGCCTGCGGCGGTTTATGGAATGTCAGCCGAGGTGGCAACCATGATTGAGAAATCTTACTGGAAATGCACTTGCTTTAGCGGCTGTGCGAGCAACACTTTCGTCCACACTCAGAGAGTCTGATTATGACGTGATGATTCCGCTAGCAACTCAGTGGGCGAGCGGAGTTCAATCTGTCATTGACGAATTCTCATTGGATTGGCATGTGCAACAGTTGGGCTGTCGCGCCGAATATTGGTTTTGTGCTCCTCCACGTAATGGGGCAGAGGCTGCACGCAACGTTGACCACGATCTTGATGCCTATCTTCATCTGTATGCAATGAACCGGGGCTTTCTCCTCACTCCTTTTCACAACATGGCAC
>JBIKSB010000109.1:0-4363 GCA_044348855.1 Ilumatobacteraceae bacterium
CTCATCGGCCGTAACCGACACAATTGGGCCCGGCCCACAATGGCCCAACACCACTGCACGCACGTCATCCAAAGGAGTCATAGAGCCAAACGGTACCCCCTCTATGCGAGCACCCACCGAGCCCTCACGCAAAATCTCCGATAGACCTACATATATGGCCAACTACTCACCACCTTCGGCATCTGGGCTTGAGATGGCCTGGACCACGTGGGATGGCACGCCCTCGAGCAGTGTCTCGTTGCGTTGGGAAAATGAAGGTTGGACGGCCGAGGTGGGTCTTCATCTCGATGATGCGACCGCAGTAATTCGGTTGTCTGCCATGTGGAAGGTGCAACAGCTGCTTCTCTTTCGTGATCTCCCCGACCCAGATCTATGGCTCGCCACCGATGGCCATGGCCGATGGGGTGAAATGAATGGCGCACATCGCACCGAACTAGATGGTTGTGTAGACATCGATTTTGTGAACACACCATTTACAAACTCGGTACTCACTCATCGCTTGCCACTTCATGTGGGGCACACCGCAGATATTCCCGTGATCACTATTGATGTAGAAACACTTGCCGTGGTGAGTGTGCCTCATCGCTACACACGCATTGATACCCACACATGGGAATACACCTCGCTGGCTTCAGGCACTCAGCAACAAGCCACGGTAGATGAATGTGGTTTTGTCATTCATGAACACGACGTATTTCGTCGTGTGCAGGCCTAACTCGGCCGCTACTTCAATCGACGTGCGAGCCACTCACGTAATTGGGGTGCAACATCGGGACGTGACAGTGCTGCATCAAGAACTGCTTCTAGCCACCCCAAAGGCGTGCCTGTATCCCAACGTTGCGTAGTTGTGAGATGACCCAACACAGGTATACGCAAAGATTGCGACAACAACGCATCGGTCAGTTGTAACTCACCATTGGGATGTGGTTTCAACTTCTCAATCTCATCAAAGATGTCGGCCGTAAGTACATAGCGACCCAGAATGATGAGGTCACTGGGCGCATCTTCCATCTTCGGTTTCTCTACAACGTCAGTGATTTCAAATGGACCATCTGCTGGTGCGCCGGCGGCAACACTCACCACGCCATAGGCCGAGACCTCTTCCATCGGCACACGCTTCAACTCAATGGCACTTTGTCCTGTTGCATCACATGAATCAATTAACAACGACAACAAACCAGAATCGCCGCGCAACTCATCGGGCAATAACAATGCAAAAGGTTCCTCACCCACCATTTCACGTGCACACCCCACTGCATGGCCCAACCCACGTGGGCTGTCTTGATAGCTAATGCTCACGCGTACATCGGCCCCAATGCGTGCAAGTCGATCGGCAATGTCATCGCGGCCTTGGTCACGCAGTTTGGATGTGATCGACGGATTGGGGGTCACATAGTTTTCCAACCCTGGTTTATTGCGGCTAGAGACCAACACGATGTGGTCACAACCGGCTCCAATGGCCTCATCCATCACCAACTGCAATGCCGGCACATCAAAGATGGGAAGCAGTTCTTTGGGCACTGCTTTGGTCACGGGATAGAAACGGGTACCCAATCCAGCAGCAGGAATAACAGCGGTATGGGCCTTCATGGTTTTCTACGCTAGCCAGATACCCTCTAGCACTCGAAGGATAAGAGTGCCAACCCCCGGAGTGACCGATGCCGACATACGTATACAAGTTCGTAGAAACCGGTGAGACCATTGAAGTGCACCAGGATTTCGCAGATGATGCCCTGACTGAGGCCATGCACCCCACCGATGGAAAGATGCGCCCCGTCAAGAAGGTTTTTCTTCCCGTGGGCATCACCTTTAAAGGTGGCGGCTTCTACAAAACCGATAGCGGCAAATCAGGTTCGTCCGTTCCGTCCTCCACAAGCGACACCTCATCTTCTACAAGTGACACTTCGAGCTCTGCGGCATCGACAACACCGTCAACATCCACAACTGACTAAACACCTCTCACCCCACTGACGCACTTCTTGGCACACATCTGCCAAAAAGAGGTGCCGCGTGGATTCCATCATTCAGTTTTTTCGATCTGCACATGAGCAGTTGCGTGCGTTAACCACACGACGTGCATCACTGCTCCTCACTTCACGACGAGCACAAACCTTCAGTGTTCTCGGCATAAGTGCAGTATGTGCCGCACTTGTAATGGTGGCCATGTTGTCTGCCACACGTGCGCGCGAACAATGGGCGCAATCACAAGAGGTAGTTGTAGCCACAGTTGATCTCACACCAGGTGAAGTGTTGAGTACCGACAACACACGTCGGGTCTCGCTGCCCCATGCCATCATCTCCACTGATGCACTCGAAGTGCTTCCCGACAATGCAACAGTGCGTCTGGCGGTGCGCGCACACACGGTGTTGACCACATCGCTCATCACAACTCTCAATGAAGTCGCAACAATTCCTGCAGGGTGGCGCATTGTGGCTTTGCCCGCATCGCTGTCCACTCCACCACTTGTCATTGGGGACGTAATCGAAATTGTGGGTGGCACATCAGTCATCGCACCATCTGCTCTGGTGGCCTCAATAGACCCACTCACCGTGGCAGTCCCCGCAGATGTCTCTGCCACCGTGGCGGCAGCAGCCCGATTGGGAGAAATCTCCATAGTCGTCTCAAGATAGAGACGCTCCCGCTAGCCACGAGCCACAGAGGTGACTATTGTGCACAGTGACGCCGGACACACAGGGGGCTTGTGATGGCATACGGAGCAGATGGACCACTCGATACACCACCAGTAACCGATTGGGTGAACGACTGGGATTGGCTTGATGACGGTTGGGGCGAAAACGCCATCGACATCTGGAACAGTGTGCGCGAACAATGCCCCGTGGGTTCTACAGAAAGATATGGCCGAGCATTTATGCCTGTCACCATGGAAGCGGTACGTCACATCGCAAACGACACCGAGAACTTCTCTTCTATCTGGGTCAATGTGTCCCGCCCAGATGCACCACGTTCACCTGCACCGCCAATTACTTCTGATCCGCCCGACCATCACGGACATCGACGTTTGATTTTGCCGGCATTCAATCCAAAAGCTGTCGCAAGTATTGAAGAAGAACTGCGCGAATTCTGTCGCTCACTGATTAGAGATCTTGATGGCATGGATGCAGCAGATGCCGCAGTGCAATACACCCAGCACATACCCGTGCATGGAATTTGCATTCTCACTGGCCTGCCCGAAGAAGATGCGGATCTTTTCCGCGACTGGATCTATAAGAGTTTCCAATTAGCGCCTAAAGACAATCGCATTCGCATGGAAGTAATGATCGAGATGACCCAATACATCGATGGTCTTCTCAAGGATCGTCTGGCATCTCCCAAAGATGACATGCTCACCATGATTGCCAACGCAGTAATCGATGGCAAAGAAGTTGATTGGAATATCAAGATTGGGTATGTCCGTTTGCAGATTGTGGCCGGCATTGACACCACCTGGAGCGCCATTGGATCTGGCTTGTGGCACTTTGCGCAACACAACGATGAAGTGCAACGTCTTGTTGCCGTGGATAACGATCACATGTTGTGGCAGACCGCCAACGAAGAAGTGTTGCGCTATTACGCACCTGTCACCATGGCCCGCAAAGTCATCAAAGACACCGAAGTCTCAGGTTGCCCCATGCACGCAGGCGACCAAACCTTGGTCACCTTCCCTGCTGCCAACCATGATCCAGAAGCGTTCGAAGATGCGCACATTTTCAAACTTGATCGCGAGAACAATCGCCACGTGGCCTTTGGTCTTGGCATTCATCGCTGTGCAGGTTCAAACTTGGCACGCCTCGAGATGCTTGTGGCATTCCAAGAATGGCTGCGTGCGTTTCCGAACTACAGCTTGGATCCCACACAAAAGACAACGTGGGCAAATGGCCAAGTACGTGGCCCTCGCCAAATTCCGGTGTTGTTGAACCGTTGATTAATCAACAACAGCCGTTCACTAGTCAATAACAGAAGGCACAATGCGCGACGACCAAGGTCGTGCTTTGTCCCAATGGTGACCTACCACGGTGCCACGGGAGAGTTGAGCCAGGAAATCTTGTGGCCCATCAAAATCGGGCATCTGCATGTATGCAGCACCAATGGCGTGCGGTACGTGTGCATCACTTCCGGCGCCCAACACCACATTGTTGTCGCGTCCAAACTGTGCAGCACGCGCATTCAATGACTGCAAAGAAGTTTTCGCATTGAATGCTTCAATGGCGTCTACCAAGCCGGCATCCACAATTTCCACCAACGATGCTTCAGTGAGATTTTTCCGCATCGGGTCAAAAGGGTGCGGCACATACACAATGCCGCCTTGTTCGCGAATGTGAGCCGCAGTCGCATCTGCGCGTGCACCGTAGGAAATTTTCTCAG
>JBIKSB010000110.1:0-4354 GCA_044348855.1 Ilumatobacteraceae bacterium
CTTGTCAGAAAGCTCCTCAAACGAAACCAGAGTTAAAGTTTTTTCAGCACGATGAAAACCGTCAATCACTCCCGTCAACATCGGTAAACCTGGGAGTTCCAAAGAGATATTCACCGATGCCGGGACACTGTGCAGATTCGCATCATATTTCTCTCGATACGCCTTCATGAGCGTACGAGCACCCTCTATGACATCTTTATCAAATGGCGCAACGGGAAGAATATCCAGAGAACGCAACGCAGATGCGAACTGATCGTCATCTAGGTGCGCATGAAAAAGATCACGACAGGCCCAACCCAGTCTTCTTGAGTCGACAGAAATTGGCAAGATTGCATCCTCGACGTCATCAACCCAAGGACGCCAGATGCCAAGACCGTTTCGTAGGTAGTAGTCCAATGGCTTGAGAACTAAGCGCACCAGATCATCCAAGGAAATCTTCTCAAGTGGTTCTAACGGGGTGACAGGAATTTCAGAAGCATTCTTCTTCGCCAGTGTTTTCTGCCGTGTTTCAGCGATAGTGCGCCCAATCTCATCAAATGACCAGGGTTGAAGTGGAACATATACCCCGTTGTCTTTGTCTCCTCCGCCAAAATTGTCTGCACTCCCCAAATGGCGTGGATGGATGTATTCAATTTCACTGACATCATCACCAGTCGGCTTATCTAGTCCGCAGTCACCAAAGAAGTCCAACATCTCCGCCAATGGAGTTACCAACGGAAGCAAGTTGTTGTTCTTAATACTTCGCCCAGTACAGGTGACGATGAAACGTTCGCGTGCAGCCATCAACGCATCAAGAAGGATGCGACGCGACTCAAGACGTGCATCGCCATCACCCAACATGGGAGTTGCTGCAATGAGGTCATCACCCTCAGATTCACCACTAGGCAATGTCCCATCGTCATAGCCCAGTACACACACCACTTTGAAGGGCACTGTACGTAAGGGAATAAATGAAGTTGCCGTGATGGCACCGGTGCGCAGTGGTTGACGCCCTGCCGTAGATTGCAAGTCACCATTGAAGTATTCCGCGAACTGACTAAACGGAACTACGTCAGCAGCAGATGACTGATCCGTTTTCTCGTGAATTTGGAGTGCTGCACGTTGATATTGGTTCAAAAGCAAGAAAACATCATCAAGGTCCGTGCAAGAATCTCCACACAAGTCATTGAGTGCTCGAGTGAAGATTGCACACCATGCATCCGTAGTGCGCTCTACACGACTGGAGTGTTCAAGATGAACAAGCACAGACAAAATCTCAACCAAAGTGAGTAAAGATTGGGTCTCAGATGCATCAATAAACGGCAACGGACGCAGGTCCTCGGCCACCACTACTGGATCCTCACCAACCGACATCACAGCACCCAGCAAAGAACGCTCCACTGACTCCAGCCAAGTGTGCGCCGAAAGACTTGGAGCTACTAATCCGTGTTCTTGGCGGTGTTCCGCATCAAGTCCCCATCGCAAACGAGATTGTTCAAGATGACGCAACCATGAAGAGACATCTGCGGGGCTCACATGAAGATTTCGTGCAACGAGTGGATGAGTTGCAACAGCAAGGAAACTCTCAGTATCAAAACGTGAAGTGATGAGTTGGAGAACATGTGCCGACAACTCGGCCCCATCACTCACTTCTCGTAACGATCTATCCGCCACCACCAAGGGGAGTCGCACAAACTTGTTGGAAGTGTTCTTGGTCGTCTTTTCGAATACAGCCTCAAGTACCGGCGCAGCCGCTTCGGGGTCTGCACACAAAATCACTACGTCATGGGGCTGAAGATCATCAATCTCTTCAAAGGCATGCAGCAGTGCATCATGCAAAACTTCCACTTGACGCGACAGGTTATGGGCTCGATGAATCTGTACAGATGTGTCGCGACCATCGCGTGGACGATATGGCGTCACATTTCCTGTTGCCACCGTGTGCTGCACATGATGCAATAAATCAGATGAAGGTGCAACAGCTGTTGGGACATTTGAGTAGGAAACAGGCAACCCAAATGCGCTGAGAAGGAGTTCCAACTCAAAGGAGCCCTTCATCCACGCAGGAGGCAGACGCAAAGGGGTGACCGAATTGGGGACGAAAGCATCGGCCATAGGTAGTTCGTGCCGATTGGGCACCACTTCTGCCGTGAGTTTGCTCCATTTTTGTGCCAGAAACGGTGATTGCTGCACAAATATCAACTCAATATCCACAACGGTGCTTAGAGCATCAATGAGATCAAGTTGCGTGGGAGAGATGTTTTCAAAACCCGCAATCATGAGACGTGATGGAACACCAGGGAATTCATGGCCTGCACGTAACTGTGTACAGATATCTTCTTTTACAACCGGCCATGGGCTTTCGCCAATGATGTCACGCACTCGTCGCCAGAGATGAAATTGCCACTCAAACTTTGCTGGATCTAATTCACCCAGTGCAGGTATACCTTTGTCCCATGATCGAATAAGTTCGGGACGACGTGCTGCATAACGATCAAAACGGTCTGCCAAGGTACGGGCCGCATTAAGTCGCCCATTGTATTTCTTCTCAAGACGCGCAGTCTCTGGAAATTCGGCAAGCGCACGAAGTGTCGCGAGATTGACTGCATCACGATTCCATGCGTCATTCTTTAGTTCCGCTGCGTCGCGAATAATTGTCTGAAGATGACCGATATATCGAATGTTCACATTGGCTAGCACGCCATCATTCATTCCTCGTTGCGCACCAAGACGCCGAGCCAGTTGAGGAGTAAGCCATGAACGCACACCCAAGGAAGGAACAATGACGGTATGTGCAGCAAATGGATCTGCGCCTACACAACTTGATTGCAAGAAAGTTTCGATTGATACAACAATGTCCTCTAAGTCGGGAACTATCGAAACCTTCAGCGCCATGCAATACCTAAATCTTTAGAGGAAGTTACACCACATTCTTACCGTCCTCTACCCCTATACGACAAGTTTCTTTTTAGGTAAAACCTTGACACACCCCCTGTTATTCACAGGTGTGTTCATGTTGTTTGAAATTGTTACAGGAAAAGATTGAGGTCCTGCAAACGCGCATCATTCGAGAACACCTCAACGGGTGGCTCAGTTTTGAGACGCAAAGCTCTTTGAATAATCCGACACGTGGTGTGCTGGTTGTATTCGGCCAGTGTCACCGCCCAACCGTCACGGCCCGCACGCGCAGTACGGCCAGATCTGTGCAGGTATGCCTTTGTGTCAATCGGTGGCACATAGTGCACGACGCATGCCACGTCATCAATGTCAATACCCCGAGCAGCAACATCGGTTGCCACCAAAACCTTTAACTGGTTATTAGTAAAACGTTCAATGGCTTTTTCACGAGCAGCTTGTGTCAAATCTCCGTGTAGTGCAGATGCATTCACGCCAAGGTCGCGCAAGTTATCGGTGACACGATCGCATAGTCGTTTTGTATCGCAGAAAACAACGGTCTTGCCAGTTGATGCAACAATTGCAGAGATCACTTTGTCTTTATCCATCTTGTGTACAGCCAAGAACAGATGATGCATTGTTCCCACTGTGTCGGTAGGTGCATCAATAGAGACTTCCTCAGGCGACTTCATATAGCGACGCACAAGATTTCCTACTTGACCATCCAAAGTTGCCGAGAACAACATGGTTTGGTGATCACCGGTGACGTGGCGCAATACCCATTCGACTTGCGGAGTGAAACCTTCGTCAGCCATGCGGTCGGCTTCATCAAGGACCACAACTTGCACATCATCAAGACGCACTTCTTCGGCTTTCATTAAATCAATAAGGCGTAATGGGGTGGCCACAATGATGTCCACACCTTTTTCCAGTGCATCAATCTGATCGTCACGAGATGCACCGCCATACACAGGAAGAATCACTCGGTCGCACGCAACACCGATGGGCTGGAGAACTTCTGCAACTTGTAAGGCAAGCTCTCGGGTAGGAACAAGCACCAGTCCTCGCGGGGCGCGCGGTGCGGCAAATTTTTCTGTGCGAGCCAGCATGGGAATACCGAATGCAAGGGTCTTGCCTGAGCCAGTGCGCGCTCGACCGCACACGTCCACTCCGCGCATGGCAACGGGAATAGCTTCGGTCTGGATAGCAAATGGAGCGGCAAAGCCAGCAGCAGCAAGGCCGGCATCAACGTTGGAGGGCACACCCAAGGCGGCAAAACCTGTGGGTGTGGCAATTGGGGAATCAGTCATGTCGGGTTCTCACCGTATCGGCTCTTTGCCCTCTCTGATGGGGATGTATGCCTCTACAGACCGCCTAGGTAAACGATGAGCCACACAACACAGTGCTCAAAATGAATTTTTTGCAAAGAGTTGCACGATGAAGCCCTCTGTGCGTTATGTTCGTTTTTCCTGATACGGGA
>JBIKSB010000111.1:0-4351 GCA_044348855.1 Ilumatobacteraceae bacterium
ACGTAAATGAGTACTTGTCTCCAGAGCAGTGCGTGCAGCAGATTGAACAATGCGATATGCCGCATCGCGTTCCATTCCATTTTCCACCATTGCCAAAAGTACAGATTGCGAAAACACCACTCCGTGCAATGCATTGAGATTCTTCAGCATCTGTTCACCATCAACTTCCAGATACATGATGATGCGTGCCATGCGACGCAACATGTACACCACCAGCGACACAGAATCTGGAATGACGATGCGTTCTGCCGATGAATGAGAAATATCGCGCTCATGCCACAACGGGATGTTCTGTAGTGCTACTTGTGCATTACCGCGCAAAACGCGCGAGAGGCCTGTGATGGTTTCCGATGAAATGGGATTGCGTTTATGCGGCATTGCGCTGGAACCCTTTTGTCCATCGGCAAAACCTTCACGCACTTCGTTTACTTCTGTGCGTTGCAAGTGACGTAGCTCCACAGCAAGTGATTCCAATGTGGAGCCAATAGAAGCACAGACATACAGATACTCTGCGTGCCGATCACGTGCGATGACTTGGGTGGCGGGCACGGCGGTCAAGCGCAAACGAGCGGCCACTGCAGCTTCTACTTCAGGAGAGATGTTTGAATAAGTTCCCACCGCACCCGAAAGTTTGCACACAGCGATAGACCGCGCTGCGTTCAACATACGATCCCGATCCCGAACAAGTTGTAATCCGAATAGTGCGGCCTTTGCACCAAAAGTTGTGGGTTCAGCATGCACACCATGAGTGCGACCAATCATTGGGGTGTGTTGATATCCGTATGCACCCTTGATGAGGAGCTGAATCAGTTCGGTGAGTTCATGTTCAATGAGATAGAAGGCATCACGCATCGCCCAACACAGACCCGTATCCACTACATCGGTACTTGTCAGACCGTAATGAATCCACGTGCCATGCGGGGCGCCAATTGCATCCTGCACAACATCTACAAATGCTGCGACATCGTGTTGAGTAATCTCTTCGCGCGCTTGCACACGCTGCACAAATGCATCGTCTACTACTGGTGCTTTCTTGCGACACGTCGCCGCTGCCTCTTTAGGAACAACTCCCGCGTCTGCCAAGGCTTCAACTACACACAGTTCAATCTCTAACCAGCGCGCCATTTTTGCGCGTTCTGAAAACAGCTCGTCTGTTTCGGGCGTTGAATACCTAGCAATCACGAACGCACCACCATTGCATCTCTCGATGGACCAGTGCCCACCATGGAAACAGGAATTCCTGTCTCGCGTTCCACAATTGCCACAAGTGCACGCGCACTGTCGGGTAAGGCATCAAAAGATGTAATGCCCTCGGTGCTGGTCTTCCATCCCGGCAACGTTTCCCACACAGGTTCCACTTCTCCGAGACGTTCCACTGTGTCGGGATATTGACGGACAACTTCGCCGTTAATGCGATACGCAACACACACTTTGACTTCATCAAAGGTATCGAGAACATCAAGTTTTGTCAGTGCAATATCGGTAAGTGAATTCACTCGTGTGGCATGACGCAACATCACAGTGTCAAGCCAACCCGTACGTCGACGGCGACCAGTAACGGTGCCAAATTCGCGACCAATCTCTACGAGTGCATCACCAAGTTCATTTGTTAACTCGCTAGGAAATGGTCCCATGCCCACGCGTGTGGTGTATGCCTTTGCAATACCCACAACGCGATCAATATGGCGAGGACCAAGACCAGATCCCACAGCGGCTCCACCAGAAACTGGGTTCGACGAGGTGACATAGGGGTATGTGCCGTGATCAACATCCAAAAAAGTTGCTTGTGCACCTTCAAGCAAAATTGCTTCGCCGCGTTCACGTGCATCATGTAACAAGTTCACTGTGTCGGCTACATAGGGAACGAGGCGTTGTGCAAGTTCCACAAAATTCTTCACTACTGCGTCAACATCTACTGGCGTTGCGCCCATGTCTGTGAGTTCAATGTTTGCTGCAACAGCACGTGCTCGTAATTTCTCTTCAAATGCACCCATATGCATCACTTCACCCACGCGAATACCAGAGCGGCGCACTTTGTCCACATATGCCGGGCCAATTCCCTTAAGCGTCGTACCAATCTTCGCCTCGCCTCGTCCCGCCTCGAGAGCTGCATCAATTGCTTGATGCCAAGGAAAAATTAGATGCGCCAGACTGGACACTTTCAATCGCGCAGTTGAAATGCCACGCGACTCCAAAGAATCAATCTCGGCGAACAGAGTGGGAAGATCTACGACAACACCATTACCAATCACGGGAGTCACGGTGTCGTAAAACACTCCGCTAGGTGTGAGCTGCAGTGCGTACTTCTGATCACCAATGACCACTGTGTGGCCCGCGTTATGGCCACCTTGATAGCGAGCAACAATTGCATGTGAAGCGGAGAGGAGGTCAATGACCTTGGCCTTTCCTTCGTCACCCCACTGGGTGCCAACTACAACAGTGACGGCCATGAACGCTCCCCTTTCGGAACGTAAATTAACTGTACTTGCTCCAAGTAATCCAACCTCTCTGAATCGCTCAATACGGGTAGGTTTTTAGGAGTGAGCGCTGTACTTCGACGACAACTTTGGTCCTCCATGACCGCCGCCGAGCGTGATGCGCTGTGCCGGCGCGGCCTGGACGACATTTTCGATGCCCGTTTACGCTCATCCATTGGGGAACTCATCGAAGATGTCCGCATCCGAGGTGATGAAGCGGTCTGTGATGCCCTCGCTCGATTTGATGGAATTCGTGTTGCGCCAGAGAATCTTCGTGTCTCCGAAGAGGAAATAGCAAGCGCTCAAGTAGACCCCGCATTGGAAAATGCAATTGTGGACGCCATTTCTCACTTGCGCGCCTTCAATGATCAACTTCTGGAGCGCGCTAGCGACTGGATGATGGAGATTGAAAATGGCCTCATTGCGGGAGAGAAAATCACCCCGATCTCCAGCGTTGGCCTTTTTGTTCCCAGTGGTAAGGCCAGTTATCCCTCTGTGGCCTACCAATTAGGAGTGCCCGCGGTTGTTGCGGGCGTTCCGGAAATCTCGCTCGTTGTGCCCCCAATCCCAGGAGGACAGGGCGAAGTAGACCCCGCGGTGCTGGTGGTCTGCAGATTGTTGGGGATCAAAAACGTATTTCGCGTTAATGGCCCTGCAGGAATTGCTGCATTGGGTTTTGGCACTGCATCAATTCCTCGCGTGCGAAAAGTTGTGGGCCCAGGCAGCCCTGCGGTCACCTTGGCCCAAGTGGAAATGCAACGGCATGGTCTTGCCACGATGATGTTGCTTGGCCCCACCGAAAGTCTGGTGATTGCAGATCACACTGCACACATTGGTCGACTTGCAGCAGACCTCTTAATCGAAGCGGAACACGGCACGGATTCTTCCGTTGTTCTTGTCACCACATCTGGCGAATTGTTAGATGCTCTTGATACCGAATTAGCTATTCAAATTGATGACCTACCCGAAGTGCGTGCTACTGCCGTGCGTTCCTCGCTTGGTCCAAATGGTGGAGCCGTGGTGGTGCGCAATCTCACCGAAGCCGCCGAAGTAGCAAATCTCTATGCGCCCGAACACTTACAGATTGCGGTAGATGCACAACATGAAGAGCAACTTCTTGACTTGTTAGTCAATGCGGGAGAAATTCTTGTGGGACAACACACACCGTTTTGTGCGGGCAACTTTGTTATTGGTTGCCCTGCATCTTTGCCTACAAGTGGTTTTGCCCATGTGTCCTCTGGAATCACTGTAGATACGTTCTTGAAGCGCACCGCAATAGCAAAAGCAAATGAACCTGCACTACGGCGCATGGCCGACACAATTACTGCTTTGTCAGATCACGAAGGTTTTTCTGCACATGGCAACGCAATACGTCGTCGCTTCGGCTAGTTCGCGGCCGGGTGACCTGTCACTGCGAGTTCATCGTTAACAACATCCACACGAATGGTTCCGCCTTCGCCCACATTTCCTTCAAGAAGAATGATGGCTGCTTTGTCGGCAATCTCTCGTTGAATGAGTCGCTTCAATGGTCGGGCACCAAAGTCTGGATCAAATCCGCGTGCACCCAACATCACACGCGCCAAGGGAGTGACCTGCAATGTGATGCGTCGATCTGCAAGGCGTTCAATGAGATGTTCCAACTGAATCTCCACAATTGATGTGAGATCTTCTTCGGTGAGTGATGCGAAACGCACAATTTCGTCAATGCGATTCACAAACTCTGGTCGGAAATAATCAATCGGCTCACCCGGCAAATTGCTGGTCATAATCAACACCACATTGGTGAAGTCAACTGTGCGACCCTGGCCATCGGTGAGACGACCATCATCCAGTAATTGCAACAACACGTTGAAAACATCTGGATGTGCTTTTTC
>JBIKSB010000112.1:0-4327 GCA_044348855.1 Ilumatobacteraceae bacterium
TGTTGCAATCGCTGAAACAACACCGATGTGTCTGGCTCGGCTTCTAGTTCTGCGCGCACCTCGGGCCATTCGCCTGGCAAGTTCAAACCATCTACTACCGCGGTGACATACAGCCCTGTTCCCCCTACGACTAATTCACGTGCACCCGCTTGTGCAATGAGTGCACGCGCCGCTTCTCGGTCCGCCATGTAGCGAGCAACGGTGTATCTCTCGTGAGGGTCAGCGAGATCTAATCCGTGATGCACGACGCGCTCTTGATCTTCTGAAGTGGGCTTTGCCGTACCAATGTTCATGTGCCGATACACCTGCATCGCGTCTGCTGCCACAATGTGCACACCACCACGAGATGTTGCAGCTGCCATCGCTACGTCGCTTTTTCCGCTTGCAGTGGGGCCAAGAACCACCACTGGTGACTGCGATGTCATTTCACACCGACATCAAAGGAATACGAATTTTGTGTGTGGGCTCGTGGAGCAACTCCACAAAACGTCCCTCCAAGAAGTGTGGAGCACCTCGAGTGATTTCTACTGTCGCATATGTTCCGGGACGCAATGGCGTAGTCATTGGGAAATGCACCACTTTGTTTTGTCGTGTACGACTCGTCATCACCGAGGGATTTCGGCGACTTGGTCCTTCAATCACCACTTCTTCAATACGTCCTTCGCGTGCTTGATGTTTCAACCATGCACTGCGCTCCACTACTGCACGAAGGCGTTCAAAACGCTCCGCCACAACTGCTGGATCTACGAATTGATCCACCATTAATGCCGCTTCGGTTCCCTCGCGCGGAGAAAAGATGAATGTAAACGCAGAATCAAAATCTGCCTCAGCAGATACTTCTAATGTGCGCACAAAATCTTCTTCAGTTTCACCGGGGAAACCCACGATGATGTCGGTGGTGACCGCCAAATCTGGCATCAACGCACGTGCCTCTGCGAGTCTTTCTAGATATCTCGCACCCGTGTACCCACGATGCATCAATGCCAAGACGCGATCAGAGCCTGACTGCAATGGGTAGTGGAGATGTTCACACACTGCATCGGTCTCGGCCATTGCAGCCAACACGTCTCGGCGCATGTCTTTGGGGTGAGGGCTTGTATAGCGCACACGTCGGATACCGGGCACAGCTCCCACTTGGCGCAACAACGCAGCGAACTGAGGACTTGCTGACACATCTTCGCCTTCACGACGTGCTGTCAACGACAAGTCACGACCGTAGCTATTCACATTTTGACCCAGCAGAGTCACTTCAGTTACTCCCTGGGATGCAAGGTGCGATACCTCTTGCACGATGTCATCAAATGGACGACTTATTTCCTCACCTCGAACTGCGGGAACAATGCAATAGGCGCACGTGTTATCACAACCAATTTGAATGGTCACCCATGCGTTGTAGGTCGTCTCACGTCGCGCGGGCAACGCACTGGGGAAAAGCGCATGATCATCAATCACTGCCGCTTCAAGAATTTCCGTAATCGGGCCCTGCTCAATCGAATGATGGAGAAGCTCGGTGGTGCGGTGCACGTTGTGGGTACCCATCACTACGTCGACCCATGGTGCTCGACGCTGCACAATGTCTTTGTCTTTTTGCGAAAGACACCCGCCCACCACAATGCGACGGCCATCCTTGGCGTCTTTCCAGGTCTTTAAGTGACCCAAAGTTCCATAGAGCTTGTTGTCGGCATTTTCACGAATACAACACGTGTTCAACACAACAACATCGGCATCGGCTTCATCATCAGAGCGCGTGAGACCATCTGCTTCCAGCAGCCCAGAGATGCGTTCAGAGTCGTGCTCGTTCATCTGGCACCCAAACGTGCGCACCACGTAGGACTCTGGAAGATTGCCTTTCACACACCTCAGGCTACCGAGTTGGTCTCGGTGGTAGCCCCTAGACATGCCGGAGGGCCGACCCCCTGGGAGTGGGATCGGCCCTCATACGAGTGGCAACTCGATTGTGTAGGCGACTTTTAGTCGAGCTCGATGGGCTCTTCGTCTTTGTCGCTGAACTCTGCTTCTGCTTCGCCATTCACCCCGGCGATAGCACGAATCTTTTGTTCCATATCCACCATGAGCTCTGGATGGTCGTGGAGATAATTCTTTGCATTCTCGCGGCCCTGACCAAGCTGTTCACCTTCGTATGTGAACCATGCTCCGGACTTCTTCGCAATGCCCATCTCTACAGCCAGGTCCAAAAGTGCGCCTTCGCGACTAATGCCCTTTCCGTACATGATGTCGAATTCGGCTTGACGGAAAGGTGGAGCCACTTTGTTCTTCACAACCTTCACGCGTGTGCGGGAACCGGTGACTTCTGCACCATCTTTGATGGCTTCAATACGACGAATGTCGAGACGCACCGATGAATAGAACTTCAATGCACGACCACCAGGTGTTGTTTCAGGTGACCCAAACATGACACCAATTTTTTCACGCAGCTGGTTGATGAAAATACAAATGGTGTTGGACTTATTGAGGTTTGCGGTCAACTTGCGCAGTGCTTGGCTCATCAAACGAGCTTGTAAGCCCACATGGCTATCGCCCATGTCGCCTTCAATTTCAGCACGTGGTGTCAGTGCAGCAACAGAGTCGATAACAACAACGTCGAGTGCACCAGAACGAATCAACATGTCGACGATTTCAAGTGCTTGCTCTCCAGTGTCTGGCTGAGAGATCAACAACTGATCAATATCTACACCGATTGCTTTGGCATACACAGGGTCCATTGCATGTTCGGCGTCGACATAGGCGCAAATTCCACCGTTGCGCTGAGCTTCTGCAACAACGTGCATAGCCAAGGTGGACTTACCCGATGACTCTGGTCCGTAGATTTCCACCACGCGACCACGTGGCAAACCGCCAACTCCGAGTGCGAGGTCCAGCGGCAAGGCACCTGTGGGAATGGCTTCAATTGCCATAGAGCCCTTTTCGCCCATCCGCATGATGGAACCTTTTCCGTACTGCTTGTCGATCTGGGCCAGTGCCGCATCGAGAGCCTTGGCACGTTCTGGTGTTGGTGTGGTCATGGTTGTTTTCCTTTGTGGTGTTCCGCGGTAGGTGCCGTGGAATGAGTGACTGTATGCAAGGGGTGTGTTCGAACAACAACACTGTAACTACGAACACCTGTTCGGTCAAGCATTGTCGCTGGCCGCATGTGCACCAGTGCCCACATTTTCAGGAAACGCTGTCAGGGCAAGCGTTTGCGCCCGTGGCGCCTAGGCCAATTAGGACGAAGAGCGCTCCGTAAGCCACTTTTCAGCCTCGGCAAAGTCCTCCGCCGATGGGGCACGAATCAAGAGATCGACCCCCTGCCACACCGTGTAGGTCATGGGATAGGTCAGAACCGGCACGCTGACTGCAAGCACGGCCGCCACGATGAGAAGTGGAGCCAAGGGCACTCCAAAGATCAGTGACGCCACCATCCACCCAAGGATGGTTCCAAAGGTAATGAATACACCCATGGTGGCTGCACCAAGTTCGAATCCTTCGTATCCGCGCTCCCAACGAAGGCCACATGTTTGACAGTTATCGCTTTTGCGATACCACGAAGTGAAAAAAGAGCCGCGTCCTCCGCACCATGCACAACGGCGAAATAATCCACGCAAAAGCATTTTCCATAATGCGGGCCGCGGATGATTAAGCCGTGAGTTCGTCAACGAATTCTCCAAAAACAGATGCATACCGAAGAGCTTCTTCTTCGGAGTGAACTACAGAGATTAGCCACTGCTCGTCGAGACCTGGTGGAAGCAAAATGCCTCGGTTAATTCCGTGCATCCATTGAGCAAATGCAATGTCGAAATCTGTTGCTTTGTAATCGCGATAGTTACGAATGGGCTCCTCTGACCATGTGATGCACCCCTTCGCACCGAATTGAACGGTATGGGCCGGAAGATTTGCCGCCGTGATGATCTCATCGCATGCTCGTACTAACTGTGCGTTACGCGCAACAGTTGCTTCTGTTGCCTCAGGAGTACATACTTCTTCAAGTACTGCTTGTGCTGCCGCCATCACCAATGGGTTGCCGTTGTAGGTGCCTAAATGCAGTACGCGGCCCGCAGTGATTTGATCCATGCACTCTTGCGTGCCGCCAAATGCACCAATGGGCAATCCGCCACCGATGCTTTTTGCCAAACACACCAGATCTGGTTGTACGCCTAGTGCTCCAGTTGCACCCGCCCATCCGGCAGTAATTCCCGTTTTCACTTCATCGAAAATCAACATTGTTCCGTGTTCTCGAGTGATGCGTCGCACATCTTCGAGATATCCCGGCTGTGGCATACAGATGCCAATGTTCTCCATGACAGGCTCCACAATGAACGCGGCCACGTCG
>JBIKSB010000113.1:0-4317 GCA_044348855.1 Ilumatobacteraceae bacterium
ACGCCTGTATACAACACAGTGCTTGCTGCCATAAATGGCTTGACGCCAGGGGATGCAAGTACCTCACGTGCCGAGAGCACACCGGGCTGTTGGGTCATCGGGCAGTCCAACCACCATCAACAACAACCTCTTGACCGGTCATAAATGTGGATGCATCACTTGCCATAAACAACAACGCACCATCAAGTTCGTGTTCATTACCCATACGCGGAATCGGAGAGTTCTGTGCGATGAGTCTTTTCGCGCCTTCGTCTGATTCCATCCCTGCGGTCATCTCGGTGAGAAACCAGCCAGGACACAATGAGTTCACTCGCACTCCCTTGCGTGCCCACTGCAGACCTAACTCTTTGGTGATGCCAATCACTGCATGCTTACTGGCTACATAATTTGCTTGTTTAATGGGCGTAGAGCCCACAAGACCCAACACAGAAGCAACATTGATCACTGACCCGGATCCCTGTGCCACCATGTGCTGTCCGCACAGTTTTGCCAGATGCCAGACCGCCGTGGTGTTCACTTGAATCACGCTTTCGAAGTCTTCAAGCGTTTCACGTTCCACCGGAGTGACAATTCCAATTCCTGCGTTGTTGACCAAGACGTCAATACGACCAAATTCTCTCATCACATCAGCAACTAAATTTTCGCGTTGTTCTGCAACCGACACATCACAGGCGACGGGGAAAGAACGCGGTAATTGTTGAGAGAGGTCTTGAAGTCGATCGAGTCGACGCGCGGTGACTACAACTGTTGCTCCAGCAGCATGGAGAACGCGAGCAAAACGGGCACCAAGTCCCGATGATGCACCGGTCACAATTGCCACTTTTCCATCAAGGCGAAACTGTGCAATAGGGTCGAAATCTGCGGAAATAGACATAGACCGAGGCTAGAGCCTGAGGTCATCTGTGACAGCATGGGGACAGTGAAAGTACGCATCGGATTTGGCCTGGGAGTAAGGACTCAACTCAACGACTCCGCCTTTTTGGACGTTGTCGACACACTTGAATCTCTGCGTTTTGACAGTTTGTGGCTCAGTGAACGCATTAGTGGATCAGCCCCCGACCCCGTTGTGGCGATGTCAATGGCTGCGGCACGAACCACACGGCTAAAGATTGGAATGAGCGTGATGGTGCTACCAGGGCGCAATCCCATTCTTCTTGCAAAAGAACTTGCCACTTTGGATCGCATGTCGCAAGGGCGTCTATTGCCCGCTTTCGGACTAGGCGTTGCAGACCCCCATGAACAACAAGCCTTTGGCGTGGAGAGAAGTGCACGTGCAAAAATTTTTAACGAAGCATTAGAAATAATGCGTGCATGTTGGATGAATGAGACCGTGACATTTCACGGAGAGCACTTTCACTATGACGATGTCACCGTTCTTCCCAAGCCCGTGCAGCAACCCCCCGAAGTGTGGCTAGGTGGAATTGCAGAGAGCGAATTGCGCCGTGTGGGTCGACTGGCCGACGGATGGTTGCCCTCATTTGTGACGCCTGATGATGCTGCACAAGGTTGGCAGACGGTGAACCGCGTTGCCGGCGAACACAGCAGAGAAATAGACCCAGAACACTTTGGAGTACTACTGCCCTATACGACAGGTCCTACCTCTCCACACCTTTTAGCTGGGTTAAGGGCACGACGCCCCGACCTCGACGATGTGTCAATACTTGTTCCCGCCGGATGGAATGCGCTTCGTGCATCTATCGAACACTTTGTATCCAAAGGTGCATCAAAATTTGTGATTGTTCCGTTTACTGAACCGCAATCATTACAGGAATGGAATGATCATCTTGGTGCTGCAGCAGAACATCTCATGCCACTGCAGACCTAGACATTTCACTTACTTCTTTTTTGACGCTGCCGGCTTCTTGAACTGCGCACAGAAATCGATCAACAAACGTGTTCCGTAGGCCGTGGCACCACGATTTAGCCATCCATCGTCGCCGTCTGCTTCCATCGGGCCCGCAATATCAAGATGTGCCCAGGGAACATCTGCAACAAATTCTGAAAGGAATAGTGCAGCGGTAGTGGCGCCCGCCAAGGGCCCACCAATGTTGCGCATGTCGGCAACGTTGGAGTCAAGCAGTCTGCGATAGTCGGCAAACAACGGAAGTTCCCATACGAGCTCGTCGGTACGAGTACTCGCCTGCTTGATTTGGTCAATCACACCCCGGTTGTTGCCAAACACGCCGGCCATCTTCTTGCCCAAGGCACCCATGCATGCACCGGTCAATGTGGCAATGTCAATCATCGCGTCTGGCTTCAACAATGTGCCAAGGCTCAAACCATCGGCGAGAACGAGACGTCCTTCGGCATCGGTGTTGTGAATTTCTACCGTCTTGCCGTTGTGCATAGTGAGAACATCACCAAGTTTCATGGCACTGCCACTTGGAAGATTGTCTGTGCACATTAAGAAAGCAGTGACCTTGGTCTTGACTTTCAGTGCACGCAAGGCACCCATGGTGGCAAGAACTGCTGCTGCACCACTCATGTCCATCTTCATTGATGCATGGCTTGCATCGCTTGGCTTCAATGAAATACCACCGGAGTCATACATCACGCCTTTGCCCACCAACACCACATGGCCACGTGCACCTGTAGGGCGATATTCCAACTTCACCATGCGAGGGGGCTCAACGCTTCCTGCATTCACACCTACAAGACCACCGCATCCCATAGCAATCAGTTGGTCACGGTTGTACACAGTGGACTTCAACCCAGTCTTGCGAGCGATCTCTTCGGCATGAACTGCAAATTGTGATGCTGTCAAATGCGAAGGTGGTGTGTTTGCAAAATCTCGTGCAGTGCACACTGCAGTTGCTGTAGCTACACCATTTGCTACTCCGACTTTCGCCTGTGCAGCAGAGGTACGCACAACCAACACCACAGAGGTCAACGTAGGTAATGAACTCTTGTCATTCTTAAGATCAACATAACGGTGCAGTGCAAGGGCCATTCCTTCCACAACAGCTTGAGCATTATCCTTTGCATTGCCACGTGCATCAGAGACCAATGTGGTTGCCACTTTTGCATACCGCGCACTTGCGCGAGCTGCTGCTGCAGCCACAAGACGCACGGTGTTTGCGTTCAGAGAGTTCATCTCACCAAGACCCACCAAAACTCGCACGGGGGATTTTCCACTTGCGGGAATCACAGTTGTCTGACAGCAACGGCCGTCGAAACCAATTGCAGACAATTCAGATCGGGTGTATCCAAGACCAGCAGGCAATGCACCCGACGATGCAACTCCTACAACAAGAGCATCAATCGTGGCGGGAAGTGTCGAGACAGTTGAAAACGAAGTACGCATGTCCCCACTCTATGTGAGGTCAGCGAATCTTGTTCCAGCGAGACCCCTACAGGCTTTTCACAGGGCGCGAGACGCCTTCTTGCCAGCGGGCCATGGTCCACAGCAAGTCACTTAAACGATTGAGATAAGGCACCACATATGAAGGTGGTGGTGCTGCCCCGAAAGCCTGGCGCTCTGCTCGGCGCACAGTGGTGCGCGCGAAATCGAGCCATGCCGACACGGGGTGTTCACCAGGCACAACAAACTCAGTCGGTGGCTCAAACTTGGTGTCCAGGTCATCGATAATCGTCTCAAGACGATCCACCATCTCAGAGGTCACGCTGCTCAACCCCGGAGTCAATTTGTGGCGATTGTCGGGCAAGGTGGCCAATTCGGCCATCAACACATACAGATCTTTCATGATCGGCACCACAATGGCGTCTACATCTGAGCCATGACCGGCCGCTGTGCGCACTAATCCAATAACGGCTTGTGCTTCGTCGACAGCACCATATGCACGAGGCAACTCACTGTCCTTGGGAACACGCCCTCCATAGAACAGACCAGTTGTACCGTCGTCACCTTCACGGGTGTAAATCTTTTCACGCGCCATATCACGACTCTAAAGCCCCAAGCCCAGATGTTGTGCATTTGCGCATGTGTCATCTGGCGATAGCCCCATTACACACTGCCCTTTGGCCACTAGGGCAACTAGCGTGTAAGGCGTCATGACGCGCCAGCCTTATTTAGATGCAATTCGGGAACGAGTGATTGTTTTTGACGGAGCCTTTGGCACCTTTGTTCAAGACCTCGATTTGGGACCCCAAGATTTTGGTGGCGAATCACTTGAAGGCTGCAATGAAATGCTCTGCCTGTCGCGGCCAGATGTGATTGAGGCCATGCATGCGGCATTTCTAGATGCAGGAGTAGACGCTATTGAAACGGCGAGCTTCGGCAGTTTTTCCACTGTTCTTACCGAATACGACATTCCTGAGCGCGCCTATGAACTGAACGTGGCGGCTGCATCGATTGCT
>JBIKSB010000114.1:0-4292 GCA_044348855.1 Ilumatobacteraceae bacterium
TGTGGGGCACTTGTGAGGAACAGGGCATAAACCCCCTGTCATCCACACCAGTGCAAGTTGCACCGATGAAAGATGTGAAAACACACACCCGGCCGTGCACATGCAGTTTCCACCAACCACACGGCTCAGATGTAGTTCGTCCACAATCCACAGCCCTTATTACAACCATTATCCAAATACATCACTTCACGGCTTCGGTAATCGCAACCATTTACACTGAGCCCACACGACTGAAAGACGCAGCATGAAGTTCAAAAGCGAACAAGGAATTCTTGCCGAGGCTCTAGGTGCTTTGGCGCGCATTGCATCATCTCGAAATGCAGGCACACCCGCATTAGCCGGAGTGAAGATGTCCCTCACTGGTGACACATTGACTGCATCCAGTACAGATCAAGACATCGCATTGCAGTTCACTCTTTCTGTGGGCGGCGATACGGACGGCCAAGGGTTAGTGAGTGCACGCATGTTGAACGACATCGTGCGGGTTATGCCAAGCGGCAAAGTCACTGTTGAATTTGCAGGCGACAACGCAACAATTTCTGCTCAACGGTCGCAGTTCACTGTTCCCACATTGAACGCAGTGGAGTTTCCGCGCACCACAACGTCAACTGGCGAGCCATTCACAATTTCTTCCAATGAATTCAAAGCAGCTCTTGCACAAGTTGTGCAAGCCGCAAGTACCGATCCACAAAAGCATCACTTGTCTGCAGTGTTAATGACTTCCACAGACAAAGGCATTCGTCTGGTGGCGACAGATGGTTATCGCTTAGCGATGCGCGATCTTGAAGGAACAAGTGGATTGTCCAACGATTCGTTTTTGATTCCTGCACGCGCATTGAATGAATTGCAACGGCTGCTAGATATTGCCGACGACATCACCATTCGTTTCAACGACGTGGATGCAACATTCCAATCACCCACAATGAGTTTGTCGACACGTTTGATTAACGCTGAATACCCGCCGTATCAAACAATCATTCCGAAAAACAACAGCAATCTGGTCACTGTAAATCGCGAAGAACTGTTAGATGCATTGCGCCGCACACGCGTTCTTGCTTCCGAGACCACACCAGTACGCATTCGCATGTCCGAAGAAGGAATGCGTTTAACCGTCACACTTACAGATGGTTCAACAAGCGTGGAAGATCTCGATGCGCGCTTCACTGGCGAGGACATCACTGTTGCGTTTAACTCTGAATATCTCGCCAATGGTGTGGATGCATGTGGGTCAGAAGAAATCACTATCTCCACCAGTGTTCCCAACAAGCCCGCCATCATTCAGCCTGTAGGCAACGATGGGTATCTCTACTTGTTGATGCCACAACGTCTCTGACGTGATCCGCCGTATTGAGCTCACCAACTTTCGTGTGTATGAACACGGCGTTATTGAACTGCACGAAGGCGTCACCGCAGTTGTAGGTAAAAATGCGCAAGGCAAAACAAGTCTTGTAGAAGCAATGAGCTATCTCTCTACTCTGCGCAGTTTTCGTGGTGTACAAAATGATGCGTTGGTGCGCGAGGGTTATGACACTGCGTATGTACGCGCACTCATCACACACGATGATGGGCGCGAAATTTTGGTGGAAGCAGAAATAAATCGCGCGGGACGAAATCGAGTTCTGGTGAACAAACAACGTTTGGCGCGTGTGCATGATTTATTAGGAGTTGTGCGCTGCACTGTGTTTGCACCCACAGATTTACAACTTGTGTATGAAGGCCCTGCAGTGCGGCGCGACATGATGGATGATGCACTCACTGCGCTTGCACCTCGCAATGATGCATTGCGGCGCGAAGTGGATCGCATTATTCGCCAACGCAACTCGCTATTGAAACAAGCAATGGGACGCCTCACCCCAGAGATTGAGACCACACTTGAGGTGTGGGATAGCCAACTTGCGCTGAAGGGTTCTCAATTGGGTGAAGCGCGCGCCAAACTCATTGCCCGCCTCAGCCCATATGTGCGCGAGGCCTATGAGTCTCTTGCGGGTGAACCCACAGCAATAGATGTGATGTACGAACCAGAATGGCGTCGCACTGGATTGGCGGCAGCTCTTGTGGAATCACGTCACGAAGATGTGCGCCGGGCAGTGACCAGTGTGGGACCCCATCGAGATGATCTAGTTCTTCATGTCAAAGGCATGTCGGCAAAATCTCACGCGTCACAAGGGGAGTGCCGCACTTTGGCCTTGGCATTGCGTTTAGGTATTCATCGATTGGTGACCGATGTTGTGGGAACAGCGCCTCTTCTTATCCTCGACGATGTGTTGTCTGAACTTGACCCGCAACGATGCGAAGCCCTTTTGCGTCACATGCCCGAGGGACAAGTGTTGATCACAACTGCCCAGCCATTACCGCCAGCGGCCCACCCCGACACCATCATCCACATTGCCCATGGCACAGTGGTGGCCAACAATGACTGATCACGACGACATTCCACCTGGCAAACCCCCGCGCCCCCTCAATGATGTGTTGGGCAAGGTGTTGCAACGGATGAAAATGTCCGATGAGGCAAGTGCGCTCAGTCTGTTTTCTAGTTGGCGCCAGATTGTGGGCGATGGCATTGCTGATCACGTCACACCACAACGACTAGAAAAAAGAACCTTGACCGTTGAAGTAGATGACCCTGCGTGGGCCACACAATTAAAGTTCCTCGAATCGCAACTTTTATCCACATTGAAAGAACATGTGGGTGACGAAGTCGACACATTGCATATCAAAATACGACGCACCCGTTGAGAACACTTACGAGGTTCCCTATGTCCACACACTCACATTGGTAGGATGGTTGAGCCATGGCAACATCTAAAAAAGCTCCGGCGAAGAACCCATCCGCTGATTACGGCGCAAAAGATATTCAGGTTCTCGAAGGTCTCGACCCCGTTCGCAAACGACCCGGTATGTACATCGGGTCCACTGGTTTGGCAGGACTTCACCACCTCATTTGGGAAGTCGTGGACAACTCCATCGACGAAGCCATGGCCGGATTTTGTGATCGCGTGGGAGTGACGTTGTTGGCCGACGGCGGATGCCGTGTAGACGACAACGGTCGCGGAATTCCTGTAGATCCATACCCATCTGGGCCCCATAAAGGGAAAAGCGCCGCCGAAGTAGTTCTCACCGTGTTGCACGCAGGCGGCAAGTTTGGCGGCGAGGGGTACAAAGTGTCGGGCGGACTCCACGGCGTGGGCGTCAGCGTGGTGAATGCGTTGTCCACCAAGGTGATTGTAGAAATCGATCGCGGCGGCGATCGCTACACCATGGAATTTGTCGATGGCGGCAAAGTGAAGTCCAAGTTGGCCAAAACAGGCAAGACCCCTGCCAAAGGCCGCAAGACCGGCACGTCGGTCACGTTCTATCCAGACCCCACAATTTTTGCTTCCGAAGGCGTGGAGTTTGTGGCGCGCACCGTCACGGAGCGTCTACAGACCATGGCCTTTCTCAATAAGAGCCTGGAAGTTGTTTTCGAAGATGAACGCGCGGGCAAAGAACGCAGCGAGACATTCCAATACAAAGGTGGCATTGTCGACTTCGTCAAGCATCTCAATCAATCCAAAGAGTCGTTGTTTAACAAAGTGGCATCTTTCGAAGACGAAGACGAAGACGAAGGCATGCAACTGGACATCGCCATTCAGTGGAACACCGGGTACTACGAAGGTATTCACGGATACGCCAACGGCATTTCCACCACCGAAGGTGGCATGCACGTTGAAGGCTTTAAGACCGCTCTCACATCGGTGATGAACAAGTACGCACGCGAGAAAAATCTTGTCAAAGAAAAAGACGACAACTTGCTGGGTGAAGACATTCGCGAAGGAATCACTGCCATCATCGCGGTGAAATTGCGCGAGCCACAGTTTGAAGGCCAGACCAAAGCGAAGCTTGGCAATGTGCCTATGCGATCATTCGTGCAAAAGAGCACCAATAAGTATTTGGCCGAGTGGTTTGAAGAAAACCCCACCGAGGCGAACAAGGTTGTAAAGAAAGCAGTTGCTGCTGCTCAAGCACGACTTGCTGCCAAAAATGCGCGCAACGCAGTGCGTCGTAAGACAGCCTTGGCTGGTGCAGGCATGCCCGACAAATTAAAGGACTGCTCAAGCGGCAAGCCCGACGAGAGCGAATTGTTCATTGTGGAAGGTGACTCTGCAGGTGGCACCGCAGTGGATGCGCGCGATCCGCGCACACAGGCAATCTTGCCTATCCGCGGAAAGATTTTGAACGTAGAACGTGCGCGCCTCGACAAGATGTTGAAGAACAATGAAATCCAAGCACTGATCACAGCCATTGGCGGTGGA
>JBIKSB010000116.1:0-4222 GCA_044348855.1 Ilumatobacteraceae bacterium
TTGCGGAATCGGCATCGTTGTACAGATCTAGATACCAATCGACTGTGTCGTAGGGAAAATCTCTTTTCCATTGCTCTACTGCCCAACGTGCAGATTGCACTCGCACATTGTTGTCATGCGGCATGGGCCCAATAACGAGCGACATATATGTCTTAGTTAGATGCAGATGGCGACTCAGGTGCGGGTTTACTGCGCCCGAAAGCTGCCTCTACTTCTTCATACATCAATGGTGGTTCAGTGCCCACTATTTCTTCATCCGGAATGTCACGAGACTTGTCGTAGGACTGTTCTGCATAGAAGTTTCCAATAAATCGACTAAAGAAGATACCAATGATGATGATCCACATGAATACGGAGCCACCCAGTTTCATAATTCCACCTGCGGCCTGTTGATCACTCAACATCGACACTCCCCACACACGCACACCGTGGTCATAGTGGTCATACACAGAACCCTCGGCGAAGGTCAACCAGCCTGCCGGAATGGTGGGAATGAGCGATGTACCGAACAGGTAGATCATCTTTGCGCCATCACTCATGCGCCACTCGCGAATGGGCCCACACACAGGAGTCCAGAACATTAAAGATGTCGTCACGACAAGTACATGTAACGAGTAATGAAGAGGTCCGCCCTCGGCGCTCTTATTCACTAACGCAGGTGTATGCGTGAGCAACAACGTCAAGTTGTACACAACAACACCAACCACGGGCAGTGTCAACGCGCGCACCACGCGATACGTCTTACCCTGGCCAATCAGAATGCGGAAGAGCCATTCGGGCGTTGCCAACAATGCAAGCGGCGGCACCATGTAGGAAAGGATCATATGTTGCACCATGTGCATGGAGTACAGGTACTCCTCTGCAATATCGTGCATGGGCCAATCGCTGGCAAACCACAACAGCGCAATCATCAAAATGAACATGCGCAACTGAAATTTTGAAATGACCTTACCCTCGGGAGCCACCTTGGGGCCCACCACTTTTATGGCATAGATAAACGCTGCAACAAGACCGCCGACCAAGAGCCACACTTCAGGGTGTGCTTGAAATCTCCAAGGATTCGTATTGACTTCTGCAATCATGCCGAGGGGGGACACGGCAATACTTCCTTTACCTACATGAAGAACTTGAAGGTGGCCAGCGCTACAAAGTAGACGAAGATTGCCAAACCAAGCCCGATGTAAAACATGAGACCAAAGAGTTTGTTATCAAACTTGAGGTGCATGAAGTAGGACACGACCATGAAGAACTTCACCACCATCATGATGATGAGTGATGGCAAAAAGAGTGGGCCAAAATCGACGTAATACGTCGACACTTCTAATGCGGTGATTGCGGCAAGAATCAGGGCAATTTTGATGTACCCGGCATCGGACATGCCGTGTTCATGGGTCTCTTCGTGTGACTCAGTAGCTGTACTCATGTTCTCCCCTTTTCGATCAGGCCGGAATCAGATAGACGAGTGTGAAGATGATGATCCACACCACATCCACGAAGTGCCAATACAAGCCCACAATTTCAACTGATTCGGCTTTGTCGCCGGTGGCGCGATTCTTCTTCAGAATGCCCACGGTGGACAGCAACATAATCACACCCACGGTGACGTGGACTCCGTGGAAACCCGTCAAGGTGTAGAAGCTGGATGAGAACAAGCTGGTCGAGAAACCAAGGCCTTCACGATAGAAAGCGGTGAATTCATAAATCTGGCCGCCTACAAATGTTGCGCCCAAGATTGCTGTCACCAGCAACCACAAGTTGGTACGTGAGTAGTCCTTGCGCTGCGCAGAAGTAACTGCAAGCACCATGCTCAACGACGACATCAACAACACAAAGCTGGATACCGAGGTAAAGGGGATGTCAAAAATTTGCTCGGGATGTGGTCCATCCGACACACGGCCGCGATACAGCATGTAGGTCGAAATCAATCCACCGAACAACAAGCACTCAGACCCCAAGAAGAGCCACATGGCCAACTTGTTGTTGGAGATACCTGTTGAGGAATGTCCGTGATCAGCTGCGTGATCAGCGGCGTGTGTTGCGGTCTCAGCCAATTGGAGCAATCTCCTTCGTGCTGCCATCTATTGATGGCGGATCAATTTCTGAATCATCTGCGACAGAAGGCTCTAACACCCAGCCGAAGATGGAGAAGACCATGATGGCTGCACCCACGACCATGACAGGCACGCCGTACACAACGCCCATACACAGCACGCCAATGCCTAATGCCAGAACTAAAGGCCAGTACGAAGGCGATGGCAAGTGGATGTGGGCATCTGCTGCGTCTTCTTCGGCCTTCACAACATCTTCACCAGTGGCAAAACGCTTCATGGTGTTCGTTGCGGTGTCTTCTGCATACTTGCGATGGAAGAACTCGTCGAGATGATGCACTACAGGAATGCGGTCGAAGTTGTGTGGCTTGGGTGGGTTAGTAGTGATCCACTCCAACGTACGAGCATCCCAGGGATCTGCAGAAGCAACTTTGCCCTTCTTTGCAGTGTGGACAATGTTGATCAAGAAGAACAACACACCCACTGCCAAGACAAACGCACCGATTGACGCAATGAGGTTCCAGAACCCGAGGTTAAAGAATCCTTCACCGGCACGCGCTTCGGTCCATACGTACATACGACGAGGCTGACCTTGCAAACCAAGAATGTGCATCGGACCAAAGGTCATGTTCATACCAATGACCATCAACCAGAAGTTCCATGAGCCAAGTTTTTCGTTCAACATCTTGCCGAACACTTTTGGCCACCAGTAGTAGAAACCTGAGAAGAGACCAAACACCATGCCACCAAACAACACGTAGTGGAAGTGAGCAACGATGTAATACGTATCAGTCTGTTGTGTGTCAGATGGTGCAACCGAGTGTGTCACGCCGGACAAACCACCAATGGTGAACAAGGTGACCAAGCCAATAGCGAACTTCATTGCGGTGGTGTACCAAATCTTGCCGCCCCACATCGTGAGCAACCAGTTGAACACCTTCACACCAGTAGGAATTGCGATTGCCATGGTTGCAATGGAGAACACAGCAACTGATACAGGTCCAAGTCCGGACGCAAACATGTGGTGAGCCCACACGCCGAATCCCACAAGACCAATTGCTGCACCCGAGAACACCACGAATGGATAACCAAACAAAGGCTTGCGAGAGAATGTCGGAAGTACTTCAGAGATAATTCCGAATGCTGGAAGAATCAGAACGTATACCTCCGGGTGTCCGAAGATCCAGAACAAGTGCTGCCAGAGCAATGGGTCTGCACCTTGAGAGACATCGAAGAATGTCGCACCGTAGGAACGCTGGAACATCAGAAGAACAAGTGCCACGGTGATCACGGGAAGTGAGAACACGAGCAAGAACTGCACAACCAAAATCATCCAGGTGAAGATGGGCATCTTCATCAAGGTCATGCCAGGTGCACGCATGTTCAACACGGTGACAATCAAGTTGATAGAGCCGATAAGAGAGGCAAGGCCTGCAATCTGTAGACCTAGAACCCAGTAATCCACGCCATTGCTTGGTGAGAACACGGGGCCCGAGTTAGGTGCATACATGAACCAACCACCGTCAGCGGCGCCGCCCAAGAACCATGATGCGTTCAGGATTAATCCGCCCACTACAAGTAGCCACAATGACAGTGCATTCAAACGAGGGAACGCAACGTCGCGTGCGCCAATTTGAAGCGGCAAGAAGTAGTTAGCAAAAGCTGCAGCCATAGGCATTCCGAAGAGGAACACCATGGTGGTTCCGTGCATGGTGAACATTTGGTTGTACTGATCAGCACTAAGAATTCGACCATCTGGAGCTGCTAACTGCAGACGGATAAGAAGAGCTTCCAATCCACCCACGATGAAGAAGAACAACGCGACAGCGCCGTACATGATGCCGATCTTTTTGTGATCGACAGTGAAGAGCCACTCACGCCAACCGGAAGATGCCACCGGACGCTTAATGACACCATACGCCTGTGACGGCGTTACCACTGCCGGAACAGATGCGGTGTCGGGTCTTTCGATGATTGCCATGATGATCTCCGATTACTTCAAAGTGATTAGGTAGTCAACGAGTTTGTCGATGTCGTCTTCGGTCAATGCCAGATATGGCATGCCGCGATACTTTCCATCAGATGGTCCCAGCAGATCTGGCTCTGCATACATTGGCTTCATCTCGGGTGCATTACGAAGCCACGCGCGAAGATCTTTTTGATTCAAGCACTCC
>JBIKSB010000117.1:0-4204 GCA_044348855.1 Ilumatobacteraceae bacterium
AGGCGCATAAGTGCACTGGTCTTGCCGCAGAACAACAAGGTGCAGGACACCGATCCTTTACGTGTGCAACTCCTCGCGAGATTTTGGGAATGATCGCTGCCGAAGTCGGCGATGACTTCTTGCTTGCAAACGAAACACTCGATGCACAACGCCTCTCCGCATTAGCCGCAGCACAAGATGATGCTTTGATCACAGTGGCAATCGACTCGGAAGAGACACTGATGGCTGCCGATAAAGCCGGCATTCGCAACGTGATGATTGATGTCAATGTCGGTTTACCTCGTTGTGGATGCCCACTTTCTATGGCAGGTCGCCTAGCCGATGCTGCGCGAGTACGCGGCATCAATGTGCGCGGAGTGATGGGTTATGAAGGCCACCTCATGATGGTGACGGATCGTGAAGAAAAAAGAACTCGTGTGCAACAAGCAATGGCATTGCTGGCCGAAGCCCACGACGATGTCGGTGGCGACATTGTGTCCGCAGGCGGCACTGGTACATACGACATGTTCAATGGAACAACTGTGAATGAAGTACAAGCCGGCAGTTATGCACTTATGGATTCCCATTACGCACAACTTGGCTCACCATTTGTTCAAGCCATGTGGGTGGTAGGAACTGTGATTTCGGTGCAGGATAAGTGGTCGGTCGCAGATGTGGGATTGAAGTCGTTGAGTCTCGACCATGGAGACCCACACATCGACAAGCATTCCGTCTGGTTTTGCTCTGATGAGCACACCACTTTTTCCCCACTAGAAGGTGAACCTCGACCCAAAATCAATGATCGAGTGTTTGTGACTCCCTCTCACATTGACCCCACGATGGCAATGCATGATGTCGCCTATGTCGCGAATCAGTTCGGAGAAATCATTGCCGAATGGCCTATTGACCTACGCGGTTGGTAAACCAAAAATTCTGCTTAACAACTCAGGCAACTGCGCCATGGCGCGACCCCTGTGCGACACAGCATCTTTTTCATGCGCTGACATTTCTGCAAACGTGCGCCCATCGCCGTCGCGTGGAACAAATATGCAGTCGTAGCCGAAACCTTGTTCACCACGTTCTGTCTCGGTAATTGTTCCCTCACACTCTCCTATTACGTGATGCATCTCGCCATTGGCATGCACTAATGCAATAACAGTGCGAAACCGTGCACTACGCATCGGTACTGCGTGGAGATTTTTCAGCAACAGTTGTCGGTTATCTGCATCATTACTTGCGGGGCCGGCATAACGAGCACTCACAACACCAGGTGCTCCGTTCAGTGCGTCCACACATAATCCAGTGTCATCTGCCAACGCCCACCCCTTCACGAAATTGGCGATCTCCACAGCTTTGATATAGGCGTTGCCTTCCAAAGTGGGGGCAGTCTCTTCAATTTCTGGCACCTCATGAGGTCGACTGACAAGTGTGACCCAGGGTGGCATGAGTCGACGAAGTTCCTCAATCTTTTTGGGATTTGCACTCGCGACAACAATGTCGACTGTGCGTTCCATTAGATCACGCGTGGAGATGGAGCCTCAGCCAACAGACCTGACTGAAGATCAAAGATTCGTGTCAAACCTGTATCGGCCAACATCAACAACTCGTCAAGTTCACTGCGCGCAAACGCTTTACCTTCAGCGGTGCCTTGCACTTCCACA
The DNA here is from genome assembly GCA_044348855.1 of Ilumatobacteraceae bacterium. Taxonomy (GTDB): domain Bacteria; phylum Actinomycetota; class Acidimicrobiia; order Acidimicrobiales; family Ilumatobacteraceae; genus UBA2093. Next base: position 1,641 of record JBIKSB010000117.1, read on the forward strand.
AAACGTGCTTCACCACCATTGACAGGACGCAACATCACGACGTTCATATCCACTTCTGCAGTGGAATCTTCTACATAAGGAAGATCTAACACTGGGGTTCCCGCACAGACGCCCACCGAGATTGCTGCACAATACGAATGCAATGGATGTGTGGTCAACAAACCGTTTTGCATCACGCGAGTCAGTGCATCGTGAAGCGCGATGAAGCCACCACAGATGCTTGCTGTTCGTGTACCGCCATCGGCTTGCAACACATCACAGTCCACCACTACTTGGCGTTCACCCAGTGCACTCATATCGCAGGCAGCTCGCAATGAACGTCCAATGAGGCGCTGAATCTCTACAGTGCGACCACTTTGTTTTCCCTTGGCGGCCTCGCGATCGACACGGTCAGGTGATGAGCCAGGCAACATTGAATACTCCGCTGTCACCCAACCCTTTCCAGAGCCCTTCATCCAACGTGGCACATCTTCATCTACCGATGCAGTACACAACACACGAGTTTTCCCAAACGACACCAATACAGAGCCACCCGACATCTCAGTGAAATCACGTTGAAAAGAGATAGGGCGAAGTTGATCTGGAGTGCGTCCGTCTGGGCGAGTCATTGTGTGTCCTTCCACGCGTGTGTGCGATACCTTCGCCACACGACCGAAGCCATGAGTCTAGAAGTAGATGATCTTTTCAGCGTTTGCTTCGGCGAGATCGAGATCGTCGGTGTAGGCACCGGTCGACAAATACTTCCAGCCACCATCACACACAATGAACACGATGGTTCCTTCTTCTATCTCGCTGGCGACTTTTACTGCACCTGCAAGTGATGCTCCCGACGAGATTCCCGCAAAGATTCCACACTCTTGCACCAAGCGACGAGTCCACTCCAGTGATTCACGAGGTCGCACCACGCGCTTGCGATCAAGCAATTCACGTCCGTGCCAGTTATCAAACACGGGCGGAATGTAACCATCATCAAGATTGCGCAGACCTTCCACACGCTCACCCAAAGGCGGCTCCACTGCTACCACTTTGATGTCAGCGTTTTGCTCTTTGAGATAGGTACCCACACCCATCAATGTGCCGCTCGTTCCGAGGCCTGCAACAAAGTGTGTGACTTCAGGACAATCACGGAAAATCTCCGGACCAGTTGTTTCATAATGCGCACGAGGGTTTGCGTCATTGGCGTATTGGTAAAGGAAACACCAATCTGGATGCTCAGCTGCCATCTCTTGTGCGCGACGTACCGCACCATTTGATCCCTCTTCACCGGGAGTCAAAATGATGTCTGCGCCAAAAACCTCAAGCATCTGGCGACGTTCAATGCTGACCGATGTAGGCATCAAGATGGTGATGGGATAGCCCTTCATCTTTGCTATTGCAGCTAGCGCAATTCCTGTGTTGCCCGATGAAGGTTCCACAATGCGTTGGCCCGGCGAGAGACGACCTGTGCGCTCGGCGTCTTCAATCATTGCCTTTGCGATGCGATCTTTTACCGAACCAAAAGGGTTCTGGCTTTCAAGTTTTGCAATAAGGCGCACACGAGGATTCGGTGAAAGGTTGGAGACATCCACCATCGGGGTATTGCCGACTAGGTCAAGAGAACTCTGCAACACAAACACAGATCCCCCATTCCTTCGCACATCAGCAATTGACATATCTCTCCTTTGGCAACCCTCGAGTTACACCGAGCACCACTTGGTGCCTATAGGTGAAACAGATTCACCTAGTCAGCTATTCCCGATAATTCCAGTCAGAATTGTATCCCTATTACTTCCCGCTGTCACCCCTGCCTCTTGCACCCATGTCACACACCTGGGTCACCCCTAGCCGCAGAGCTGCTGGATTAGGAAGAAACTATGGATTCTTCGGTGATTTGGCCCTCAATAATCCGAAATGAGCGGGGTGCTGCTGTGCCTGTTGCGAGGCTGACAATCACGTAATGCCAGCTGGGATCGGGGGCTTGGGCCACATCTGTCGGGCTGGGATATGCCTCTGAATGGGTGTGGCTATGCGCGCTTCCGATGACATCAAAGCCATCTTTCTCTGCGGCAAGTTCTGCCATCAGGTGCTCTTTTGGGTCGATGGTGTACACGCGAGCACTATGGGCGATGTTGGTGCACGGAACAAAACGCTCCACTTTCCCCTCGGCAAGATTGCCGACCAATAACCCACACATCTCTTCGGGATAACACTTGAGACTGTGCTGCTCCATGGCCTCTAGAGCCGTGCGAGGAATATAGATCTGCGAAGAATGCTCAGACATCGTCATTGAGGCTAGCGGTACGCTCTGAACGCTATGTCTCGGTCGCCCAACACCATCCTCGCGAGTAATCGCAAGGCGCGCCACGACTACGAGATTCTCGACGTGGTGGAGGCCGGCATTGTGCTCGTGGGCAGCGAAGTGAAGAGCCTTCGCTCTGGTCAAGTGCAGCTTGTCGATGCATATGCGCGAATCTTGAATGGTGAGATGTGGCTCGATGGCGTCCATATTTCGCCGTATCGCTTTGCCGTGGGCGTGGGTGCCCACGATCCCGATAGACCCAAGAAGCTTCTCTTGCATCGCGATG
>JBIKSB010000118.1:0-4203 GCA_044348855.1 Ilumatobacteraceae bacterium
GTAGAGCATCACCTTGCCAAGGTGAGGGTCGCGAGTTCGAATCTCGTCATCCGCTCCAAAGCCGCCCTTAAGGGGCGGCTTTTCTCATGTGGGGCTGAGTGTGATGAGTGAGTCGTTGATCATTCGGTCTTCAACCTTGAGATAAGCAACTCCGATGCGCTCTTCGTGAATGCCCACCACATTGGCAATGTAGTTCCAACCATCTGGATCATCGACAAGTGCATGAGTCACTCGGACAATTCTGTATGAGGTGTAAATCTCGCCGTCTTTGGTGACGTCGGTGAAGATGTCGTAATCGACAAAGTCACTTGGCTCTAGAGACTCTGAGAGAACGATGATCTTGGGGGTGGACATGAGGGTTGTGACTTCTTGAGTTCAGGTGAAGTCTGGAATCACAAGATTGGTGGCTTGCAGTACTGCAAGTTGGGTGCGGTTGACAAGGTCATTCATCACAATGAGGTCGGCGATCCTGTTGCGCACAATCTGCAGAGCAATTTTGCTCACCAATGATATTTCTTGATCGGTCATGCCTAACGACAACAGTTGAAGAATCATGATGTCATCTTCGCCATTGTGTTGGACTGTCTTATTGAATTGCCCGTTCTTGAAGTGAAGAGATTGAATAACTGGGTGATTCTCTATCTCGGATTTGCCTTCAACCGTCATCCTTAAGCGCTCCAGGAGCGATGCCGTGTCGGTCTCAAGAGGAATCACATCATTGACGCCATATTGGTGAGCCTTAATGACGAGGGGCACGGAAGGCGATGATGCGACCACAACCTTCTTTACTTGGGGTCGAAACCCGCGACTCTTCTCTACGACTAGATCAAGGTCGAGCACTTCGGGTGCAAGGACCGAGAGGTGTACGTCTTTGCTTTTTAGGGCCAGGGCCATATCGCGACCATTGCGTACGATGTCCACGATGTGAATCTCTGGTGTTGTGTCAAGTATCTGAGTAAGCGGGGATAATGATCCGGTTGTGCTGTCGCACATTAAAACATTCATAAAGACCTCATATGGGCACGCTAACTCTTGACCGTGTGCAAAAGTCGCATACTCTCTCATCAGGATTACTTCGGCATCAATTGAGTATGAACATTCATGATGATGCAGATGAATGAGACTGGGGAGGCTAGTTATGGCAACACAATTTGGAGTCCATCTAGGAATTCAGAACGCGACGGTGTCTGACTTGCGAAATCTATGGACTTGGCTCGACGACAATGGTGTGGATTGGATTTCCTTGTGGGATCACCTCTATGAAGCACCACCTGCAGGAGGAACCCAACCGCATTTTGAGGCATTTTCCATGTTGGGTGCATTGGCTGTAGACACCCATGCTGCACGCATAGGTTGTCTGGTCTTCTGTTCGCAGTATCGCAACATCGGGCTGTTGACTAAGGGCGCAATCTCGGTTGATCATCTCAGTGGTGGTCGCTTCGAGATGGGTATGGGCAGCGGTTGGCATGAACAAGAGGCAAAGGCATTCGGTTTTGACTTTCCCTCCCAGGGACAGCGATTCGCCGTTTTGGAGGGTCAACTACAAGCCATCAACGCATGGCGTGATGGGGAGCGCGTAACGCAGTCAACACCTTCGGTGGAATTGACCGATGCTGCGATGTTGCCGGGTCCCATGGGCAAGATGCCGCTGTGGATTGGGGGCCTTGGGCCAAAACAAACTCTTCGCATGGCAGGAAAATATGCAGACGGGTGGAATGCTGCGTATGCGAGTCCTCAGCACTACCGGGAACTTAATGGCATCCTCGATGACTGGTGCGTGAAGGCGGGGCGAGAACCTCAAGAGGTTGAGCGAAGTATCAATCTGTCGTACGCATTAAGCACTGAGGATGTATCGGCGGTTCGTACCTCGCTAGAGAATCAGTGGGGTGTAGCTGCGGAAAGAATCATCTCTGGCTCACTATTGGGACGTCCGGCTGATGCGATGGAGCAAATCGCTCCTTTTGTGGAGGCCGGTGCGCAACTGATCAATATTGCAATACGTCCTCCATGGGATATGGAGCTTCTCGCTGAGTATGTGCAAGAGATCATTCCACAAATGAGGCAGGAGTTTGTTGGTGGTTGAACATGGAGTCAAAAGAAGCCGACACTGAATTCCAATCAATGACTTTTAGATAGGCGTCTAGGTAATCAGGTCTTTTGTTGACATATTGGGAGTAGTACGCATGTTCCCACACGTCTATTGCTAGAAAGGGCTGAATCGTTGGCGTAAGCCCTAAATGATGGTCGTGTACGTGGTTGATGATGATGTGATGTTGCACAGGATCCCAACTTGCTAGCGCCCAGCCCGAACCTTGTATCTGGGCTGCAGTGATGGTGAGCTCATGAGTAAATGTTATGAATGAGCCAAAAGCTGACTCAATGTGTGTGCGGAGATGGCCTGTGGGACTTGTATCTCGAGAAGATCCAAGGTGCTTCCACATAAGTGAATGAAGTATGTGGCCTCCATGGTGAAATGCGTAGGCACGTTGTAAAGACACCAGGTGTGTGTAGTCACCCTTGACTCTGGCATCTTCAATACGCTCACGTGTTTCATTGGCCCCCCGGACGTATGCGTTGTGGTGACGCGAGTGATGAATCTCAATCACTCGCGGGTCGAGATAGGGGGCCACATCCGTGGGGTCAAAGGGAAGTGATGGCAGAACAAAGGGTGTAAACATTGCGTCGCTCCTGAATGGGTCAGACTCAATTGTCTCTGGGAGTTGATGGTGACACTCAGGAGATTCGTACCGTGTTCACCGCACCAATTGTGGGGACTAAGGTGCCCCCATGGAGACAGCACTCATCAACGGCACGACAATCGCATTTAAGGATTCAGGGGGGACTGGTCCGGTTGTCATCTTGAGTCATGGTTTCTTGATGGATCACTCCATGTTTGACGCACAAGTGGAGGCACTTCGCACCCAGTATCGAGTCATCACTTGGGACGAAAGGGGATTTGGAGGGACACAGGCCACCGGAGAATTTACCTATTGGGATTCTGCGCGTGATGTTCTGGGACTCATGGATCACCTGTCTATTGACACCGCAGTGGTGGGAGGTATGTCCCAAGGTGGTTTCCTCAGTCTGCGAACTGCACTGCTTGCACCAGAGCGAGTCAGGGCTCTCATCTTGATTGATACTCAATCTGGCACTGAGGCTCCCGACACGATTGAGCCATACAACCAACTACATGCTGCATGGCTAGAACATGGCGCTGTTGCGGTGCAGGACGTGATTGCAAGCATCATTCTTGGACCTGGTTCGTGGGATGAGTGGTATGCGAAATGGGATGTGTTGAAGCCCGAGCAGTTCAGCCTTGCATTTCACTGTCTTATGCACCGGGACGACATCACAGAGCGCTTAGGGGAGATCAAGTGTCCTGCCTTGATCATTCATGGCACCGACGACGTAGCAATTCCCATGGAGAAAGCTGTGGTGCTGCGTGATGGTCTAGGCGGTGTCACTTCGTTGGTGGCGATTGATGGAGGGCCACATGCTGCGAATATGACACATCCAGAACCAGTGAATGAAGCGATTGTTCGGTTCTTGGGAACGCTTTCGTAACTGCAAGACTTGCCCCTAGTACACGGAGGGGGATGTATGCCGTTAGAACTAGACCTTGGTCCAGCTGCTCAAGAGTTTCGTGAGGAAGTACGTACTTGGTTGCATGCCAATGCGCCCAAAGAGTTGATTGGACTCTCGGCCGACATGGTGCAACGCGGCCAGTTCGCAGGTGCTCGCGAGTGGGCTGATGCACTCACCGAAGCTGGTTACATGTGCGTGTCATGGCCAAAGGAGTATGGAGGCAGAGGTCTCACAGGAATCGAAGTAGCGGTGATGAATGAAGAATTCGCACGCGCCAATGTGCCACGCCTCACTCGTGGTATGGGTGAATGGCTTGTGGGCCCTTCCATCATTGTGTGGGGAACTGATGAGCAAAAGAAGCGCTTTCTTCCACGCATCATTGATGGATCTGATCGTTACTGCCAAGGTTTCTCTGAACCAGATGCAGGTTCTGACTTGGCATCGCTAAAGACTCGCGGCGAGATAGATGGAGATGAAGTAGTCATATCGGGACAGAAGGTGTGGACTTCTGGCGCTACTGAGGCAAACATGATGTTTTGTTTGTGCCGCACAGACCAAGATGCATCAAAGCATGCGGGTATCTCTTATGTGTTGCTTCCCATGTTCAAAGATGACAAG
>JBIKSB010000119.1:0-4196 GCA_044348855.1 Ilumatobacteraceae bacterium
TTCATCCACACAACTTTTTGACAATGACGGAGATGGAACGCTCATCACAATTATCCAAAGTGGGTTACCTGAAGAGATTGTGACGAATCCAGAAGTTCGCGAGGCGTTCAGATCCAGTTTCCGCAAGCTCGGTAGGTTGCTTGGGGTGTCAACCGAAAACAGGGACTAATTGAGATGAGTCACCAGGTTGGTCTCGTTGAAGTTGTACTTCAATGGGGGCGTATTGGGTGCATCGGATTTGGCGGTCCTCCTGCACATATAAGTCTTCTGCGGGACTTATGTGTGAAGAAAAAGCAGTGGTTGACCGATGAGTATTTCGAAGACGCCATAGCAACGTGCAATTTGCTTCCCGGTCCTGCATCTACGCAACTCTCTATTTTGTGTGCATGGACGGTTGCAGGCATTCCTGGCGCAATCATTGGAGGTTTGGCTTTTATCTTGCCAGGGCTGTTGGCCATCATTGCGTTGTCCATGTTGTTCTTGGCATCTGCTCCTCCCGAGTGGGTTCTTTCAATCGGCGCAGGTGCGAGCAGTGCATTGGTGGCTGTTGCATTGCACGCGGGATTTTCACTTGTACCTAATAGTTGGCAACGCACTCAGTCAAAGTTTCGGTGGGTGGCCTATGTGCTTGTGGGTGCTCTTGCATCAGTGTGGGCAGGTTCGGCAGTAGTTCTTGTGTTACTGAGCTGTGGCTTTGTGGAGTTGTTGTCTCGGCGTACATGGCCTCGGCGTTTTTCACCTTCGTTGAGCCACGTTGCATTATTTGTGGGTGCACTAGAGATGGGTGCACTTCGTCGCGGTATCGACAACTCTTTGATGTGGACTGCGTTCAAAGTCGGAGCGTTGTCTTATGGCGGTGGGTTTGTCATTATTCCCATGATGTTCAACGATGCAGTGCATCGCTACTCGTGGATGTCAGAAACACAGTTCCTGGATGCAGTCGTGTTGGGCCAGGTCACTCCAGGGCCAGTTGTACACACAGTTGCAGTAGTGGGCTTTGCAGCAGGCGGGGTAATGGGCGCCCTGTTGGCTGCAGCGTTTGCTTTTATTCCATCTTTTGTTTTCATTGGTTGTGGGGCCCGATATTTCGAACGGATACGGCAGAACACTTCAATGCGATCATTTCTCGATGGCGCGGGCCCTGGCGCAATTGGCGCAATTCTTGGCGTCTCTGTGCCGCTATTGCTCAGTCTTTCGCGAGGGTGGCAGTGGATAATTGCGTTGTGTGCTGTGGGATTGGTCTTCGCATTAAGAAGGAGCCCATTTCAGGTGCTTGTCCTTGCAGGGGTGGCCGGTGCATTGTGCGTGCAGTTTGGTGCTGTACTCCCTAGTTCCTGATACCCTTGGGGGTATGTGTAGAAAAGTAACGTGCCGTCGTTGTCAAAAACCCTCATGGGCGGGATGCGGAGCACACGTGGAACAAGTGCTGGGCGGTATCCCCACATCAGATCGTTGCCAATGTGCATCCAGCAAAAGCACTTCATCATCCTCTAGCGGTGGTTTTTTCTCATCATTGCGCCGCAAGAAGGCCTAACTAATGCTGCAGTTCACCGATGATGGACGGCAGCGTTGTGGGTGGCCTGGTAATGATGAGCAATATCAGCACTATCACGACACCGAATGGGGTCGGCCGGTGGTTGACTCCCGAGCACTATTTGAAAAAATGTGTCTCGAAGGATTTCAATCGGGATTGTCGTGGCTCACCATCTTGCGAAAGCGAGAGAACTTTCGTGCGGCGTTTTCTTTTTTTGATCACACAGTTGTTTCCGAGTTTGGTGAAAATGAAATCTCTGCACTGCTCGCCAATGCGGGAATTGTGCGACATCGAGGAAAAATTGAAGCGGTCATTAACAATGCCCAGCGGCTTGTGGAAATGGAAGAACGTGGGATCTCACTAAGTGATTTCTTGTGGTCATTTGCGCCACGAGTTCCTTATGGTCGCACAGATATCTCTGAAGGGGAGTTTTCGATTGTGTCTCAATCACCTGAGGCCACGATGTTGTCGAAAGAATTAAAGCGACAGGGATGGAAGTTTGTGGGGCCTACAACCATGTATTCCATGATGCAATCGATGGGCATGGTGAATGATCATTTTGCAGGCTGTTATGTGCGCGACGAATGCGAGCACCAACGTGGTCTCACTCTTCGAGATTTTGCCCGCGAGGCGAAGTAAGAATCTCTGCATTTTGACGCACTTGCCAATCACGGTCGGTGAGTGCATTCTCTAGTGCCAAGCGCACTTCATCTCCTTCAAATGGAGCTAAGGCCAAAACTGCTCGCCGACGCACTGCGGGTTTATCAGTACATGCAATGAGAATTGCGGGCAAACCACGTTCATCGCCAATGGAACCCAATGCTGCCGCGCTTGCTTCACGCACAACAGCCTCAGGGTGTGATGTTGTTGCCTGAATCAGTTCATGTAATTCCGTATCCGTGACGTCACGTTCACCTAGGCACCACGCAGTCATTTCAGCCACAAAAACATTTGCATCGTTCAACAGTGGGTGCACTTCTACATCAGAAAACGCCACAGCACATTCAACGGCAGTGCGACGTACCTCGGATTCTGCATCTATAAGGGCAACGCGTAGTTCATCTGAAGTAAGTCTTTGCATGCGGTGTAGGGCACGCAGTGCACTTGCACGCACAAGTGGCTCTACGTGAGTGAGTCCTTTGCGGGCCGTGATGTCATCTCCAGAAAATCCTGCAGCGATGACGTCGAATCGCACATCGTGAGTAGACACGGTTTAGTTGCCGAGCAATCCGCCGACGACTTCAAGAGCAATCGCCAAGATGAATCCCACTACACAGGCGACAAGAGCTGCCACCACAATGCTTCCTCCCGACAAATTGGCGAGGGCGCGTAGCTTTTGCGTGCGTTCTGGTTCCTGGTAGAGAGGTGCCTTTGTATGGTCCACCCGCACAGGGATAGGGCGCCGAGGAGCAGCGGGCTTCATGCGGTCAATCATCCACAACACCAAAAGAGCGAGTGCCAAAACCCACAGGGCCCGCACGGCGGTTCCGGTGGCTGTCAGTGACAGAATCGAGGGTGACATGATTGAGAATTCCATGGACACCCCCATCGTACCTCCACCCCCGACGTTGGCATCTGCAGGCCGTAGTTGGGGCGTCTATGTCGCGTTGCCGCTGATCACGATCTCATGGCTCATTCTTTTCGGCATCGTTCTCGCAGCAGCATTTCGTATTGATCGTTATGAACTTGCTCCAGGTGATGCCATCACGGTTGCACCCCGAATCAATTTCGCTGCATTGAATGAGGGTGATGAGGTGCCCGAAAGGTTCGCTACCGAAGACGGAATTCATTTTGTGACTGCACTTGGTGGTCAACTCTCTGTTCTAGATGCAGTTCTTGGATGGATTGACCCGTATGTGCAGGTGGATACTTTCGAGGACCGTTTTGGTGATCGCACACCTGAAGAGAACCGACAGATTGGCTTTCAATCCATGGTGACGTCAAAACAAATTGCTCAATTTGTTGCGTTGCAAAAACTCGGTATGGATGCAGAACTTCTCGAGGGTCGCCCTGAAGTTGCCTCGGTGGTGTGTGATGGCGCGCCAGCGGAAAACTCTGCATGCGAGAAGTTAGAAGAAGGCGACACCATTGTGGCTATCAATGGTGTGGAGATTCCCACGCTTGCTGCACTGCTCAACGAAATGTCACAACCCACATACTCCATTGGCCAAACCGTGACCGTGTCCGTTGTTCCCAAGGATGCATCATCGTCAACCTTTGATCGTTCGAAGGCGCAAGATCGCATTATTCAATTGATGGGTAATGATGATGGAACTCGCCCCATTATTGGCATTGTTCCTGCAGATACCCGCACAGTACGCCTGCCCTTTGATGTTCAAATCTCGACCACAGACATTGGCGGACCGTCGGCAGGACTTGCATTCACATTGTCCCTTCTAGACGAACTCACATCGGGCAATTTGATGGGTAACGGTCGCGTTGCTGCCACAGGAACCATTCGTCAAGACGGAACCGTTGGGGGAATCGGGGCTCTTGTGCAAAAGGCCGTGGCTGTGCGTGAATCAGGTGTCACGCTCTTCTTGGTTCCCTCTGAACAATCCGATGAAGAGATTGCGCAAGCTCAAAAGGCCGCTGGAAAATCGGTGAGAATTGTGGCCGTGTCAGATGTTGATGAGGCTTTGGAGGCACTTCGAGAAAACGG
>JBIKSB010000120.1:0-4185 GCA_044348855.1 Ilumatobacteraceae bacterium
TTCAGAGGTGAAAGAAACAGGATACGAGGCGAAGTCCACCCCTTCCAACAGGGCTTTTTCGGCATCTGTGAGCCCTCCACGGGCCTCAATGAGGTCGGGGCGCTGCTCCATAGTGCGCCATAAGGCCTGAGCAAGGCGCCATTTCTCGATTTTTGCATGGTCTCCACCGCGCAAAATCTCGGGAACATGCCATCCGCGAAACTCATGGGGCCGGGTGTATTGGGGCTCTTCCAACAGCCCTGCTGCCCCAAAGCTCTCGGTGACGGGAGAAATTGCGTTCCCCATCACCCCAGGGACAAGGCGCGTCACAGCCTCAATAACGAGACACGCCGCCACTTCGCCCCCCGCTAGAACCACATCTCCCACGGAGATTTCATGGTCCACGAGATGTTCTCGCACTCTGTGGTCCACACCTTCATATCTGCCACACAACAGGCTGAAGCCACCGAGTTGCGCGAGGGATTCGGCCATTGATTGATCGAATTGCTGTCCACCAGGACCCAACAAGAAAAGAGGCCGAGCAGGCTGCACTGCCTCAACGGCGGCAAAAATTGGCTCAGGGCGCATCAACATTCCCGCACCGCCACCAAACGGGGCATCATCAACGGTGCGATGCACATCGGTGGAATACTCACGAATGTCATGGGCGCCCACATGCACAGCTCCACTAGTGGTCGCTCGACCCAAGAGGCTGTGCGCACAGAACTCATTGATCATCGCGGGGAAAAGCGTAAAGACATCAATGCGCATAATGCTCAGGTTATCTATTCGCCTAACAACGCTTCGCGAAGCCCGTCGGGAGGATGAATCACGGTGGTCTCACCATCACAAGAATGCACAAAAGGCATAGGCACCAAAATGCCACCCTCGATCTCCAAGATGTCATGAGCAGGGTTCTGCAAAATACCTGTGCATGCGCCCCACAGATGACCCTGGGCATCAATTACTTGTGAACCAATCATCTGATGCACCCACAACGCTTGGGCATCTTCAATGGGTTCTGCAAACAAAAATTTGTTTGTGAGTTTTTCGGCATCGTTACGATCGTCTACGCCCTCAAAATGAATGACGAAGCGATCCTTTTGAGGACGAGATGCTGTAATCACCAACGGCTCGCCCCTACCTGCGGGATCCAACCACAGCTGAGCACCGACACAATGACGTTGCTCCACATCGGAAGTGAATGACACAAAAAGATCACCACGCACTCCGTGGGGTTTACCTATTCGACCTACCTCAAGAAATGAGGGCTCCGGCGATGAGGGACTCAAAGGTGTTTATGCGTCAACGAAATCAACGTCGACATCGACGTCGTCGTTTGTGGCAGCAGCGCGCACTACGGTGCGGATGCTTTGTGCAGTGCGACCACGTCGACCGATAACACGACCAAGGTCACCAGGACCTACGCGTACTTCAAGAAGAATCTTGTCGCCCTTGCCAGGACCAGAAGTGACTGCTACCGCATCTGCGTCATCAACAATGCTGCGCACGATATGAGTGAGCACTGCCGTAGCAATGGGAGCCTCTAGTGAGTTTGCGTCGAGATCTGACACGGGACTACTTGGACTTTGCAGAGGTGAACTGTTCCCATGCACCGCTGATTTCAAGAAGCTTGCGGACACGCTCTGTGGGCTGTGCACCTTGCATCAGCCACTTCACTGCCTTGTCGTTGTCGATTGCAATGGTTGAAGGCTCGGTACGTGGGTTGTACTGGCCAAGGATCTCAATGAAACGACCGTCGCGTGCGCGACGTGAATCAGCCGCGATAACGCGGTACTGGGGTTGCTTTGTCTTGCCGACTCGTGTCAGGCGCAATTTGACTGCCATGTTGCGAATTCTCCTGGAAGGACCCTTTTAGGGACTAGGTAAGGCTATCGGTCAGAAGGCCAATCCCCCAACGGGATTACTTGAAGAATGGAGGAATCCCCGGACTGCCGTCTGCTCCTGGAAAGCCCGGAAGCCCACCTTGGCCACCCAACATGTCGCCGATCTCGCGCATTGCTTGGCGTTTATTGACTTTGCCCTTGCCTTTTTTGCCAGGTTTGCCTGTCATTGCAGCCATTCCCCCCATGCGTTTCATCATTTTCTGCATTTCGGTGAACTGCTTGATGAGCCGATTGACATCCGAGACCTGAGTGCCACTGCCCTTCGCGATACGCGACCGACGGCTGCCATTGATGATTTCTGGGCTCCGGCGCTCCTCAAAAGTCATCGAACGAATGATTGCCTCGGTGACCTTGACTTGGTCATCGCCTAATTCGGCATTCTTCATTTCTTTTGGCACGCCAGGCAACATGCCCACAATTCCCGACAAGGGTCCCATTTTTTTCAGTTGCTGTAACTGTTCAAGAAAGTCATCGAGGGTGAATTGCCCCTCGAGCATGCGTTGGGCTGCTTCTTCGGCTTTGTCTTGTTCAAAAACTTTTTCGGCTTGCTCAATAAGCGTGAGCACATCGCCCATACCCAAGATGCGCCCCGCCATACGGTCGGGATGGAATTGTTCAAACGCATCGATGCGCTCACCTGTTGCGGCAAATGCAATGGGGCGTCCAATCACTGTCTTGACGGACAACGCTGCACCACCACGTGCGTCACCATCAAGCTTGCTCAAGATCACACCATCGATGGACAGACGCTCATGAAATGCTTGTGCAACTCCCACAGCGTCTTGACCTGTCATGGCATCGACAACAAGGAATGTGTAGTTCGGCTTTACCTGACCAGAAATGTCTGCAACCTGTTGCATCATCTCTGCATCGATTGCCAAGCGTCCCGCTGTGTCGACAATGACAACGTCTTTACCAAGACGTTTTGCTTCTTCAAGACCGCGACGTGCGGTAGCAACCGGGTCACCTGGTTCTGAAAACACAGAGACGCCCACTTGGCCCGCAAGCGTGCGCAACTGTTCTACAGCGGCGGGGCGTTGAAGGTCAGCGCCCACCAGCAATGGCTGACGGCCTTGGGATTTAAACCATCGCGCAAGTTTTGCTGCGCTTGTTGTCTTTCCTGAACCCTGCAGACCCGCCATCAACACCACGGTGGGCGGCGCGCTGGCATAGGAGATCTTTAGAGTTTCGCCACCCAACATGGCCACGAGTTCTGCATTAACAATCTTGATGATTTGTTGACTTGCATCAAGTGCTTCAGATATCGCTGCACCAATGGCTTGCTCACGAATGCGCGCAATCACATCGCGCACAACACCGATATTGACGTCTGCTTCCAGCAAGGCGGTGCGAATCTCGCCCATTACCTCATCGACATCTTCTTCTGTGAGACGACCCTTACCCTTGAGGCGTTTAACTATCCCTTGAAGGCGATCACTGAGTGAATCAAACATGATTTTCTCAGGCTAGCGACAGAACCGTGCACATCGATAATGCATGTGTCATCCAATTTGGACAGAAGTGACCACATTTTTGGCCACCACAATGTTCACTCGGTCTTGTCGATAATCGGTGGTCAACATAAAGGCTTCACCGTCACGCATTGCAACTCTCACAGACCACCCGCGTTCGGTTGCTACTTTTTTTGCTTCATCTTCGGTGAGGCCAATCAAAGAATCGGCGGAGTCTTGAGTGAGCTCTTGCACAATGTCTCCTGGTGCAGGTTCTGGAACACCAGGCTCTGTGGCGCCGGGGTCAATAGGTGGAGAATCAATTGAAGGAAACTCAACAAATTCATCCGCTACGGCCATCACAGTTCCCACATCGCCATCACCGTTGCTGAAGGTAAAAGCTGGCAGCAACATATGAGTTCCATTGCGAAGATTTGACTCCATCAAAGTAAGACGCACATCGGTAATGGGAATTGTCAAAGGAACAATTGCTTGATCGTCACTGGAGACAGAGTCAGAGACTGCAATGTCTGATGCGATGCGCGCAGCTCCACCGAAAAATCCATACTGAGGAAGCGAGAGACGCTCTAGTGCTTTTTCCACCGTGACCAACGGATACACATCTGCTCGCGACACTTCCATCATGGGTCCAGAGGCATACATCAGATTGCCGTCTTGACCATACGAAAAACTAACGGTCACATTTGTCAATACATCTTCTACTTGCACCACTCCGGCAACTTCCGTAGACCAATCAGTGCGAACGGCACTCAACACGTAATCCTCAGAGTTGAGTTTTGCTTTCGTGAGATACTCCTTAGACCGACGCATCGCTTCATCTTCAGAGA
>JBIKSB010000121.1:0-4138 GCA_044348855.1 Ilumatobacteraceae bacterium
AAGATTTTGTGCGCTATGTGATGCACGTGCAGGTGGTGCACGAAGAACAACCTGCACTTGCAGTGCAAAATCTCACCGAGACCTCGAGTGAAGATGTTGATACGGACGGATTCACCACAGCGGCGCTTGCCGGCGGTGACATCGATCCTGAGTTGTTACGTCCCACAGAGGAAGAGATTCGTCGACCAGTAGTGAAGGACGCCAATGACTGGTCGAACACTCCACGTAATGCACCGTGCCCATGTGGCTCTGGTCGCAAGTACAAGGTGTGTCACGGCGCAGCGTCCTAGTTGTCGCCACATCGATCTGTATGAGGGATTTCAGTAACGACATCAAAGAGGTATCGCGCCGTCTTTCTGAAGCGTATGTGTATCTCAAGATTGATCATGCACGAGCACGGCTCTCAGAACTTGAAGTGGAAATTTCACGTCCAGATCTTTGGGATGATCAAGAACTTGCAAAAAAAGTCAATTCTGAATACGCCAATGTCAAATCCGATGTTGATGAGTACAGCGCGCTCAAGGCAATTGTTGACGACGTAGAAGTTCTGCATGAACTGGCTCGCGAAGTAGATGATGATTCCCAAGAGAGTGAAATTGAAGCAAACATCAGCAAAGTCTCGGCGGGTCTTGGTGTCCTAGAGATGCGCAGTCTGTTCACCGGTGAACATGACAGCGTGGATGCGATTGTGCAAATCAATGCAAAAGATGGTGGTGTTGACGCACAGGATTGGGCAGAGATTTTGTTGCGCATGTACACCCGATGGGCAGAACGACGTGGATTCACGGTGGACGTTGACGATGTGAGTCCAGGCACCGAGGCGGGCATCATGTCGGCTGAATTAACCATTCGAGGCCGTTACGCATATGGACTTATGACTTCTGAACGGGGTACTCATCGTCTTGTGCGTATCAGTCCCTTCGATAACCAAGGGCGCCGCCATACGAGTTTTGCTGTGGTGCAAGTGTGGCCAGTGATGGATGCACCAGACATTGAGATCAACGAGGCAGATGTACGTATGGAAGTCTTTCGTGCTTCCGGTGCTGGGGGGCAGCACGTGAACAAAACTTCATCTGCTGTGCGCCTTATTCATGAACCCACTGGAGCTGTGGCAAGTAGTCAAGAAGAGCGAAGCCAATTGCAAAACCGTGAAAAAGCAATGGGTCGACTCAAGGCGATGATTGCAGCCAAAATCGAAGAAGAGCACCAAGCTGAAAAAGATCGCATTGCCGGAAAGCCAGCCCAGGTGGGCTGGGGGGCACAGATTCGCTCTTACGTGCTTCAGCCGTATCAGATGGTGAAAGATGTACGCACCGAGGTGGAATCGGGCAACGTGGCCGGTGTTCTCGATGGCGACCTCGACATCTTTATGGAGGGCTATTTGCGATGGCGCCGCGAGCTTTCTGCCTAGATTTACAAGGGTTTGGGACCCGACCATGACCAGGTATTCATTATTGCTAGGTTGGGAACTTCCATGATTCGTCTTGAGAATGTCTCCAAGATGTATGGCGGTGAAATTCCCGCGGTACGCGATGCAACCTTCGATATTGCGAAGGGTGATTTTGTCTTCCTTGTAGGCCCCTCTGGGTCGGGAAAGTCGACACTGTTGCGTCTCATCAACCGCCAGGAACGCCCCGAGCGCGGTGATGTGTGGGTAGCGGGTCGCAACATTAACGAGATGGCGAATAATCAGATTCCACATTTGCGTCGCACCATGGGCAATGTGTTCCAGGACTACAAACTTCTTCCCAACAAAACAGTTTTTGAGAATGTGGCTTTTGCACTCGAGGTAATCGGTAAGCCCAAACACGTAATTGGGCAACAAGTTCCACAAGTACTTGAGCTAGTGGGGTTGTCTGGCAAAGAAGATCGTTTCCCTCATCAGTTATCAGGTGGAGAACAACAGCGCGTCTCTATTGCGCGCGCCTTCGTGAATCGCCCACTCATTTTGTTGGCTGATGAGCCCACAGGAAACTTGGACCCGGCAACAGGCGAGGGCATCATGGGTCTTTTGGATGCCATCAATCGAACTGGTACCACCGTGGTGATGGCTACGCACGACCATCGTGTGGTGAATGCCATGCGACGACGCGTGATTCAGCTTGATCGTGGAGTGATTGTGCGAGATCAAGAACGAGGCGTGTACGAATGATTCAGAAACTTTCTTATGCGTTGCGCGAAACTATTGCAAGTTTCCGCCGAAACGTCACTTTGTCGGTAGCAGCAGTCATCACTTCTGCAGTGTCACTGCTGCTCGTAGGAACCACGTTCCTCATTCAGCGCGCCTTTGACAACCTTTTGGTGCAGTGGCGTGGTGACGTGGGAATGATTGTGTTCGTTCGTCCCGATGTAACCCCAGATGCACTGAAACTCATTGAAGACAATCTTCGTTCGCAGCCCAATGTGGTGGATCTGGACAAACTGGAATATCTCGACCGTGATGCCAGCTATGAAGAAGCAAAGCGGGTATTTGTGGGAGATCCCACAACATTGAGTCTTTTGTCTATCGACACGATTCCTTCCCAATTCAAAGTTGTTCCACTCACTACAGATCCAGAGTTGGTACGAAATCTGGCCTTGCAGTATCGAACCTTGCCTGGGGTCGCAGGAGTGTCGCTCGCTGAAGATGAGTTTGATGTGATCTCGACATTGTCAGGATTTGTGCGGACAGTGACGATTGCAATGTCGCTCGTTCTACTTGGCGTGGCGGTGATTCTTATCTGGAACACTATTCGGACTGCAATTTTTGCGCGACGGCGTGAAATCGAAGTGATGAAATTGGTGGGAGCGACCGACTGGTTTATCCGTGTGCCCTTCATTCTTGAAGGCCTCATTCAGGGTCTTTTGGGCGCCATTGTGTCCTGTGGTGGTCTGTGGGCATTGAATAGCGCGTGGACTTCTGGTGTGGCCGGGTTCAAGCCAGGAACGGGAGTGAGTTCGTTGATTGTGCCTGGCTCATACGTCAACGGTGTGATGATTACATTGCTGGTAATTGGAGCCTTGGCCGGCGGAATCGGCTCTGGTGTGGCGTCCAGCAAGTTCCTTGACGTCTAGTTGAATAAATTCCCGCATGACCCACATCGCTAGGGTCTGTATATGGATTTTCACGACATCTCTCTCGAGGTGAGCGACGGTATCGCCACAATCACGTTGAACCGCGCAGACAAGATGAATGCCTTTACGGGCCGCATGATGCACGAACTCATCAGTGCATTTGATCTCACAGACGCCAATGATGATGTGAAGGCTGTAATTGTCACTGGCGCTGGGCGCGCATTTTGTGCCGGAGCTGATTTGTCCACTGGTGGTGACACATTCGCCAAAGGTGGAAGTGATGTGAAGACTGCACAAGGTCTTCCCAGAGATGGCGGTGGCTTGGTGTCCTTGCGCATCTTCAACAGTCTTAAGCCCGTGATTGGTGCAATCAACGGCGCAGCGGTGGGCGTAGGAGTCACGATGACATTGCCGATGGATATCCGTCTCGCCAGCGACTCGGCGAAGTTTGGATTTGTCTTCGCTAAGCGTGGCATTGTTCCAGAGGCATGTTCGTCGTATTTCTTGCCGCGCTTGGTGGGAATTCAGCAAGCAACAGAATGGGTATACACAGGACGTTTGTTTGGCGCCCAAGATGCACTATCTGCAGGATTAGTCCGCAGCGTGCATGCACCCGATGATTTGCTACCAGCCGCACGGGCTTTGGCAGAGGAAATTGCGGCAAATACCGCACCGGTATCAATCGCATTGTCGCGCCAAATGTTGTGGCGCATGTTGGGCGCATCACATCCCATGGATGCTCATCGTGTTGATTCGCGTGGAATTAAGGAACGCGGCAAGAGCGCAGATTCAAAAGAAGGTGTTGTGAGTTTCTTGGAAAAGCGACCTGCGCATTATCCAGATCGTGTGTCTGACGGCATACCTAACATTTTCCCTCAATGGCAAGAACCTGAATTCTTCTAAAGATGAGCGAGCAATCGAGCGACAGAAGTGTGTACGACATCTGTGGTGCGGACTTTTTCGTCGCGTTGGTAGATGCCTTCTATGACGGCATTGAGACCGATCAAGTGCTTCTTCCGTTATATCCAGAGGGTGCTGTAACCGAGGGGGCACGTCACCGTCTCGCTACTTTCCTGATTCAGTA
>JBIKSB010000122.1:0-4135 GCA_044348855.1 Ilumatobacteraceae bacterium
ATGCACCATCATTGCTACGTCGACTCCTTCGAGTGCCCCGTGCTGTGCCATCACGAGTTTTCCTCCACCGCCTTCTTCGGCAGGAGTTCCGAGGTAACGCACTCGTCCGCCGGCGGATGTAGCAATGCTTGCCAATCCAATTGCCGCACCTAGACCGGCTGCCGCAATCACATTGTGGCCACATCCGTGTCCAATCTCTGGCAAGGCGTCGTATTCACTCATGACACACACGGTGGGTCCCGTGCCCACATCACCGCTAAATCCTGTTTCGGTTCCGAAGGCATGAAGATCTACAGGAAAACCTGATTGCTGTGCCACACGTGCGAGCAACTCAGATGCAAAGAACTCTTCAAAGTTCTGCTCTGGGTGAGCATGGATGTCATGGCTTACCTCTATGAGGACATCAGCAACTGCGTCAATGCGCTTCAATGCTTGTTGTTTAAGTTCCTGCACATCACTGGCCATTACAACACTCCATGGTCGAGAACGATTTTGCCCAGGTGTGCTCCGCGAGTGAGTTTGTCGAGCGCTTGTTCGTATTCGTTGAGTGCAAAAACACTGTCAATGTGTATGGGGAGACCAGCATTCACAATTGACAACAATTGATCGAACTCCTCGTAGCTACCCATGGATGAGCCGATGATCTCATACTGTTTGAAAAACACGCGAGGAAGATTGATCTCCACAGTGGGACCAGACGTGCCACCACACACCACAAGCCGACCACCAGGGGCCAGTGAGCGCATGGACTTGTCCCAAGTTGCGGGCCCCACACTTTCCACCACAACATCTGCCTGAACATTCCAGCGGTCATCCTCGGTATTTATGGATTCATCGGCGCCCATGTGAAGGGCTTCTGCTCGTTTGTGCGCATCGCGACTAGTAGCAATGACATGTGCTCCCATCCAGTGCGCCAATGAGACTGCTGCACTGGACACACCCGAACCCACACCCACAATGAGGACGGTCTCACCTGCTCGTAGACGTGCGCGGTTGAGCATTCGTAGTGCAGTGACATAGGCCAGTGGGAATGCGGCACACTCATGCCATGTGCGTGATTGTGGACGCAGTCGTACGTTGCGCGCCGGCGCGATTGCAAACTGCGCGTGTCCCCCATGTGTGTGTTCGCCCCAGATGGCAAACCCGGGTCCCATGGGCGAATTGTTGCCAAGTCGCACGATTTCGTCAACCGGAGACACTCCAGGGTTGATGACTACTTCGTCGCCAATAGAAAAACCTGTCACAGCTGAACCCATTTCGACGATGACGCCTGCGGCATCACAGCCTGGAACATGAGGAAGTGGTGGACGAGGCATTCCCTTGGTGACCCAGAGATCCATATGGTTGAGTGCGCTTGCGACAACTGAGATAACTACTTCGTCGTCGAGTGGTGCGCGACGATTGAGCTCGCCAAAACGATACGACCCTGGCGACTCATCCAATATCCATGCCTGCATACCTACACCGTAGGTCACTACACAATGACCTGCCAGTAATCGGCAAGAACCTTGATTTCAACCGATGCCCACGACTTCATGAGAAGCCGGTCAATGAACAGCCTCTCACGCTCGTTCTGTCGTACAAATGTGAATGATTCCCCACGACCAATATTGATGTTGGGGTGTGGAAGATGGGCTCCTGTGCGAGCGCGCCGCCTAGACCGGATTCGATCACGAAGTGGCATAGATGCGTCAATACTCATAAGGTCCAACACGCCATCATTTGGGTGAGCACGAGGAGCAATGTTGCGATTATCAAGCAATCCCCCGTTAGTTACGACGATGTAGCGAGATGGCCGAATGGGGTTCACCCAGCGACCAATCTCTACAGTGGCGCTCGCAAGTAATGAATACGACGAGGAATGATCTGTGATGGTGCACTCCATCGCATCTATGTGCACAAGTGTGCGAGTGTCACCTGGCTTAATGCCGGTGGGATGACCCAAAGCGCTGTGCAAGTCTCCACCTAACAGAATATGAATGTCTTCCTTGCCTCCTTGGGCAAGTTGCCAATCGGAATTCACATCTCGTGTTGTGAGCGGAACCGCAATGCTGTGGCCCCACGGTTGACCCTTCTCAATGGTCATGACGATTGTCCACCTTGCGTTGCGGCAACAACTCCCCTATTCAAGGAATCGATTGCGTGCAGTGCTGTTTCACGAAGTTGTTCATTATGGGTTGTTTGCGCAATCTGGCGCAGTAGATCAATAAGTTGTCGAATGCTTCGGACAAAATCGCCAGGCGTTAAGTCAGGATCGAGAATCTTCGACAATGGTTTTCCTGACGCCCATGCTGCACACTCTGACGCAAGACCACCATGGGGTGGTCGATGCATGTGGAGCCCACGAGATCGTTGGGCTTCGTTGAGGCGTTGACTGAGTTTTTCAATTCTCTTGAATCGTTGGCGTACCAAATCACTTGGCCAACGTGTAGCAGGCCCAGAGTCACCACCACGAGGCTCAAAAATCAATGTCGACGTAACGCCTACAAGGTCGGCAACCGAGAGATTGTCGAATATTCCCTTGTTCATCGTCTCTACAACGAGCAGGTCCGATTCATGAAAGATTCCCGACAGCACTTCACCTTTTTCAGTCAGTGACCACTCATTGATGTAATCCATCTCGGTCAGAAGGTCAACCACATCCATAAAGCGAGCACTCACTGATCCTGCTCGATTGTGTGTTTGCTGTTGCATCTTGTCGATGTCTTTTCGTAGTCGTCGCATACTCGACGCCGTTGTAGGGGCATCTTTAATGCGTGGCGTATCAGAGGGAGCCACGGCTCGTGTCGCTGACTCATCGATTTTGGCGCGCACAAGCCGGGAGACTGCCTCTTTGATGAACTCAGTTCGTGCAGGCTCAAAGGGTACGGGCAAATCAATTCGTGGCCCCTTTACGGGAAGTGAACGAAGATCTTTTGCGGTGATGTCAATCAGTTTTCGCGAAGGTGTCACCACAGTGAGTCGAATGCCGGAGCGTCGCGATGCAGTGGCAAGAATGAGTGCACGACCTCGAACATTTGCCGCATCGAAAAGGACAACATCTCCAGGTCGCAGTGACCGCAATGAAATCTCAGCCTCAACTGCACTGGCTGATTCCCCATGTTGATCAGGGTCTGACACATCGTCGTCCGGTAGGGATCTTTCTAGCAATGCAAGTTCGCGTCGCTTCTTATCCAGCAATGCTTCTGCAGTCACAACATCGCGATCGGCTTGAAACTGAGCGAATGAAAGGTTCAAGATATGTTGCGTTCCATCGCGTGAATGGCTGCGCACCATGTTGACAGCCATGTTGAACGTGGGGCGAAAAGCTGATGTCAGTCGGAAACTGCGACTCAAAGCCAAGCCCACAACCTGGTCAAATCCCACGAATGGATTCCACAACGAGATTGCATGTCCGATCTTGTCGAGCCCACGTCGACCTGCACGTCCGGTGAGCTGTGTAAATTCCGATGCGCGAAGAAGTTGATGGTGTTCACCAGTGAATTTGGTCAACTTCTCAATAACAACAGCTCGTGCTGGCATATTGATGCCCACAGCCAAAGTTTCAGTTGCAAAGACAACCTTTACAAGTCCTTGTACAAAACACTCCTCGACGGCTTCTTTGAACATGGGAATCATGCCGGCATGGTGGCATGAGATGCCAGAACCAATGTCGTCGAGAAAATCGTGGAAATGTAATGCGCGCTTGTCGTCATCGGAAAGTGATTGGCAATGACGCTCCACAATCTCTCTGATTTGATTTTCCTCGTCAAGTGTTGTGAGCACTTGACCTGCTTTCATGCATGATGCAACAGCATCTTCACATTGTGCACGACTGAAGATGAATACAATTGCAGGAAGCATTTGCTGTTCGTGCAGCATCTCCACAATCTCTGGGCGTGTGGGTGTACTAAAGCGTCGAGGTTTTTTTGCATTTTGGCTATTGCGACCACCATTCGGACGACCACCAGCCAATAGGCGTTGAATGTGTCTGTTGGGCTCGCCGTTCACAATGGTGTGAAACATCTCGGTTTTATCGGCAGCCTTGTCAAAGAGTCCGAAGTGATGCACTAACTCAATAGGTCGAGTTGTCTCCACTACAACATCTGTGCGCCCGCGTACGGTTGACAGCCACTCGCCTACCTCATCTGCGTTC
>JBIKSB010000123.1:0-4001 GCA_044348855.1 Ilumatobacteraceae bacterium
CAGTTCGGTGGCACTACTGCATCTCTTTGACTATGGCACCAATTTAGGACTTGGATTCATCGGAACAACACGGCCTCTTGATGATTTTGAAGACTCCGGGGCAATCGTTCAGGTCCGAACTTTGTCTCGGATCATGACACATACGCCGCTGATGGGACTATCCAACACCGAGACATCATTACTGGTCTCTCAAGTGACATCCACATCACTGAGCTCCCGTGTTGAGAAGTCACTGCAAGATCTCACTAATGGAAATCCATTTTTCCTCCTGGAAATTTTACGGCTTGAGACAAATGTCAATTCTCTTGATGACCTCAAAATTCCACGTGAATTAGAGACCATTCTTGATCAAAGAATCAATCTTCTCGAAGAACAAGAAAACATTATTTCGATGGCGGCCCTCATCGGCATTAGCGGTGACAGAAAAATTCTCTTCCTTTCGCTTGTGTCTCTGGGGTTTGAAGATTCTGCTATTTCTGAGGCGCTACATCGCGCGGAACGATACGGCTTGCTCAAAACACATGAAGAAAGGTACGACTTTTCTCATGCATTATTCACGCAACGCCTGATAGCGCGAATGTCCTATGTGCAACGCAGCACCTATCACGGTGCAGCGGCAACCACTTTTGCCAAAGAAAATCGCTACATGGCCGCTATGTCGCACCTGTCTCAATCTGAGAAGTCAATCGATGCTGATTTTGGAAAGTCATTGGCTCTGACAGCACTTGAGATTTCACAGACCAACGGCGACCATGCAGGCATCACAGAAGCTTGTCGTTGGTTACTGGAACAAACAGTGCAAAGTGTGCCTGTACAAGTGAGGCTTCTCATTCAATTAGCTACCTCACAGATTGCTCTAGGGGTTCGTCTTGAGGGAAGAAGAAATGCAGAACTTGCCCGCACACTGGCAATCTCGATTGGCGATACAGAATCAGAAGCCGAAGCCATTATGCAATGGGTTGCTCGTAGCGACTTCACGCCTGATCGCACGGCGGTGATTTCGGCATTCGAAAAAGTAGACCTACAAAAATTGACGCCTAACACCCGCGTCAACTTACTAAGCGCTTATTCACAGGCAGTATTGCTTGTACCGACAGAAGAACACATCTCGGTTACTTCAGGTTCTGAACTCATTACTTCGTTCGGATCACAAGTTTCAGAAAATGTGCGCTCAGATTCAACAGATTCTGTCGCCTGGAACTGGAACGTCAATGCCGAACTGGCACGACAGTTGGCGGCTTCTGCAAGAGATGAAGCATTTGCACCTGGAAGTGCGGATATCAAAAACGACACTCGCATTCAGTCCTTATTGGCATGGCGTGAGTCCCATCGTTCTCCGGCATATCTCGCTCAACGACTGGAGGCAACAGAGCAAGCAGTGGGGCTGTCACGTTCTGGCGGTGGTTATCACGAGTCAGCTCATTTCTGCCACATTCTCGACGTAATGGAGAATGGCGATTTCAGTCGTGCCGATTTAGAAATTCAACAGCTGCGGACAATGGCAAATGCGGGGGGATCTTTTATTTCTCAGTGGTGGAGTGGGTTTCTGCATACTGGCCGGCTTATCTCGCGGGGGAAGTTTGCCGAAGCAAGCTATGAAGCACAACAGGTCTTTAACAGGGGTCAGATAGCCGATGAACCAGGCCGACTTGTGATCACCCTAGAGCAACAAACTTTGATTTTGATTGAGTCCATCATTCCGCCGGAATTGTCAGGTGTGTTTCAAGGCGACACTGCACTGCTCTCAAATCACTATGCACGCGCACTAGCAGCATTTGCCAATGCATCTTTAGGGAACGTGGCCACGGCGGAGCAATACATCACCGACACTTTGGATGTCTTCAATGACACCGAGCGAGAAGCGGCGTGGCTGCCGACCGTGACTATGTTGATAGAAGCTGCCCATCTACTAAAGCGTCTTGATATCGCGGCTCTCGGTGTTGAAGTTCTGGAACCGTTTTCGCGACACCACGTCACCTACATCGGAAACACCATTAGAGGCCCTGTGCGTCGGTATTGCGGACTTGCCAAACATGCAGCCGGCAATACACGTGGCGCGATAGATGATTTACTCGTTGCTCGAAATGAATGTCGGCGCATTGGCGATCATCTATGGGACCTGGCTTGCTCTGTGGATATTTTGGAGATGTTGTCCGAAAAAGATCCTGTGCGAGCACTTGAACTAGTCCCCGACAGTATCATTCTTGAGGCCGAAACGAGCGAGATGAAATGGCGCGCCCGCCGTGGTCGTGCTGCGGTGACATCGGCACGAACTTCTATTGCGGGGGGTCTGGGCCTATCACCGCGGCAATTCACCATCATGAATGGATTGCTACAGAACCTCACCATCAACGAGATTGCTCAGAATCTGGGCTTTAGCCATTCCACTGTTCGACAGGAATCAATTGCCATCTACAAGGCACTTTCCATTGAGGGACGCACGGCAATCGCCGACCGTGCACGCGAGTTACATCTCTTCTAACTCACAATGGTTCACCCTTTGATGCCACAGGCATCGAGTGGTCAAAAATAGAAGATGCGTGGTCAATTCAAGAATTTTGAATTGCCGTCAAGTGCTTGGGTACATAAATTTCAACCTAAATCACGAAAGGCACGCCATGGCTCATCATTTTTTTCCTACTTCTCGTGGATGGATTTCGTCGGTTCTTCTTGTCTCGTCAGTTGCTGTGGGGTCAAGTGCAGTATCTACTGGCCCAGTCGGCGCCTCGGGTTCTTGCACGGCCGCACCCGCTTCCACAGAAACAAAGGTGGTCTTCGACAACTCGTTTTCCTCAGATGGACATACCGCGATAAATCTTGACGACACGAGCGGTGACACTATTCGCGACATTGTTGCAGGCCACAATGGCAGTGCCTTCCTGACATATAGGACATCAAACGCACCATTCGGTCAACATGCCCAAATTACAAAAATCTTGTCAAACGGAACTCCAGATGCAAGTTGGGGCACCAATGGAATTGCCACCATTAACTTACGACCCGGAGATAGCAACAATCTCAGGGAGGACCCTAATGATGTCATTGTCAATTCTGACGGCAGCATGATCGTTCTCATGCGTATGCAAGATCAGTTCGGAGTTGACATTAGTCTTGAGCTAGTAAAACTAAATTCTGCTGGCATGAGAGATAACTCATACGGAACAAATGGTGTTGCCTCATTTGCTGCAACATCAACAGCGTCAGTATCGGATAATTGGGGTCTTACCGCAGGACCATCGGGTTCTCTTTACGTCGGACATACCGCAAACCGTAATCACTTGATTATGAAAGTTGATGCGAATGGTGCTCCTGTTAATGCATTTGGCACACTGTCAAAAATCTCTGCTGGTAATCCGATGTACTTTGAGTCAGACAGCTCTGGTGCATTGTACGTAGTAGGACAGTCTCTTGGAACCGGCTCAACACTTCCACAAGGAAATAACGTTGTTGAAATTAAAAAATATTCCTCAACTGGGGCTCTCGATCTGTCATTCGGAACTGATGGTGTTGTTCAAGTAAATGCAAGCCCAACTACAACGGAATACCACGGTGTGTTGACACTTAACAACAATAAGCTCACTGGCTCGGTGTATGCAGGAACGACCAATAGCTCATCCAGCCTTATTGCAGTTTTCCGTATGAGTACCAGTGGCGTAATGGACACGACTTTTGGCACTAACGGCATCAAAGCCATCGCGAGCCCCTGGTCGCTGTACCATCAAAATCGCCCGCGAATCGTCGTATTCCCAGATGATTCCACTCTTCTCACTTCGTCTGCAGCGCCATTTAGCACTGGAAATGCTCAATTTGCAGCTTTGGCTTCTAATGGCGAAACAATCGCCGACTGGTTCACCATAAGAGCAGGTGATTGCAACATGGTGCACGCAGCTGTATCGGCAACATCACCAAGCATTTATGCAGTCACGACCCACCGGCCAGGAGGTATGAACCCTGACCGTAGCCATATGTTCAAGTTTTCAATAACAGGTATTCCCGGAGCT
>JBIKSB010000124.1:0-3995 GCA_044348855.1 Ilumatobacteraceae bacterium
AGTGCCCATAACAAGTGGCAAAGGCGTAACTGGGCACGCTCTTGGTGCTGCAGGAGCGTTAGAGGCGGCACAAGTTCTGTTGTCTATTGAACACAAGTTGATTCCGCCTACAGCCGGAACACAAACCTTGGACCCTGCGCTAGATATTGATCTCGTGTTGGGTCAACCACGTGCTTGGACACCGGGACCTTCTATATCCAACAACTTTGGATTCGGTGGACACAACGGTTCCGTGATTATCGCACCTGCCAACTAAGTGCGATTCCATGCCGGTCTGACCACAGACCAGACTCGCGTGTTTCCATTTTCACCAGGCGCTTGACGTGGGCGTTGATACTCCCGACAAACACTCATGCCCAATGCAACCGGAATCCTTTGAGATTTTTCATTGGCCACATCATGTGCGATCTCAACTGTGTGCACCTCTGGACAAGAAAAGGCCACATCAATAAGTCGTGAGACCACACGCGAGGCGATTCTGCGTCCCGTGTGTGGGGTGGACACCCAATAGCGAATCTCCAACTCGCCCTCTCCTCCACGGAGATGAAGACCTGTGCTTCCCACACAGGTCTCATCATCAAAGATGCCCATCGTGAAATTTGACTTCTCATTCCACTCAACACCCCAACCCAAAATCAGAGATTCGCGTTGATGTCTAGACAACGGCTCAAACGTTGCCCAAGGCATCCAGGGACTCAGCTCATCAATACTCAGAGCTATCGCATTGCTCAAAGAAAGTGCGTCATTGACGTCATAACGCCGGACAACAAGTTCTTCTACGGACAACTTCGCAGGTATCTCAGAAATTAACCACGACATGAGTTACCTGTCGGCAAAGACGAACATCAAGTCAAGTTCGCAGGCAGTTTCACCATTAATAATGGCCCTGCCCGAACCTTTACCTGCACGCGCACTCATTCGACCAAGTTCCACTGTGAGTTCTAACTCGTCACCTGGAACTACTTGTCGTCGAAATCGAGCGCCATCGATCCCGCCGAACAAAGGCAACTTGTGTGCATGTTCTGGTGACGTCAGTACGCAATAGGCACCGACTTGTGCAATCGCCTCACACATAAGGACTCCCGGCAGAGTAGGTCGGCCAGGAAAGTGCCCAGAGAAGAACCACTCATCACCGCTCAACTTCCAGTGTCCCGTAGCGCTTACACCCGACACCAATGCACTTACGCGGTCTACAAAAAGAAAAGGAGCACGATGCGGCAATACATCGATGGGAGATGGAAAAGTTGTCATTTACCCAGTGCCTTCAAAAGATTCTTGGGTGTATCAGCAGGAGAAATTTTGTACCACGCCTCTAACACCACCCCTTCTTGAATCAGAAAAGCCGAGCGTTCAATGCCCATGTATTTTCGACCGTACATGGACTTCTCTTTCCATACCTTGTACGCCTCGGCAACTTTGTGCTCCGTGTCCGCCAACAAAGTAAAACCCAACTCATACTTATCGTCGAACTTCTTTTGCTTCGCGGGTGTATCTGGACTAATCCCGACAACAACAGTGCGCCCAATATCGTCCAAGATGTCTCGAAGTCCACACGATTGTGTCGTACAGCCCGGTGTATCTGCCTTCGGATAGAAGTACACAAGAACCTTCTTTTTCCCGAGAGAAGCCAGAGAAAAGGCCTTGCCGTTCTGATCAAGAAGTTCGATTTTTGGTGCCTTGGAGCCTTGTGTGAGCATCTCTACAGATTAGTTGCTGCGACGAAGGCCGTAACCATAAAAGCCATTCTTGGGACGCGCGTGCGCATGGTAGTGATGCGGAATTGTTCGCATGTTGTCGTCAATACGCATCTCAAAATCAAAATGTTCCTCCACCACAGACCGGAGGCGATGTAGCAAACGATCTTTGATGTCGTCGGGAGGGTTCGGATTGTGTTCACGCCACACAACCATGGGAACTGCACAGCTCTCACACTCTGCTATCCAGCATTCCTCATCTTCATAGAACCACTCAGACATACGGGCTGCCTCACACAGCTCGCATGAATCGCCGCCGAAGATACTCATCTCACGAAGATGACGTATCCAGAGCTGTGCGCACCTCGCCAACAAATGTGCCTACGGCGTCAGCACCGCCCTCTATGAGACGACGAACGACGGCTGCGCCCATGATGACACCATCGGCCACTTTGCTTGCTTCCACTGCCTGTTCAGCATTTGAAACCCCGACCCCTACAAGCACAGGCATGGTGGTGACTCTCTTCACGCGGGCTGCCAATGCTGTTGCAGTGTCAGCTAAGGAATCACGTTCCCCAGTTACACCGAGAAGTCCCACGGAGTACACAAAACCTCGAGCGCGAGCCGCAACGCGAGGCAATCTTTCATCGGGTGCGGTTGGTGCAGCGAGCATCACTGTCTCCACACCTGCAACATCGGCAGCATGGGCCCAATCTCCCGCTTCCTCTAAGGGAAGATCTGGAATAATTGCACCGGCAACTCCTGCAGAAGCCAGGTCTGAGGCAAATCGTTCATGACCTGCATGAAAGACAGTGTTGTAATAACACATCACAACCAAGGGAACACCCACATCCAATGTGCGCACCTCATGGAGAATCGATACCGGTGTAGCACCGCCATCAAGTGCGGCTTGTGAGGCCTGTTGAATGACAGGGCCGTCCATCACGGGATCTGAAAAAGGAATCCCTATCTCGATGGCATCTGCACCGTGAGCAGCACATGCCCGTACTGCATCAACCCAACCTGGAAAACCGCCAGTGATGTAGGGAACCAAACACTTCCCACCTGCAGCAATACGTGCCTCCAGTGTTTTCTGGAGAACACCACTCACTTCAAACCGCCCAAGATTCCCATCATTTGGCCCACGTCTTTATCCCCGCGACCCGACAAGTTCATCAACACTGTCTTGCCTTGCATCTTGGGTGACTCGCGAATGATCCACGCCATTGCATGAGCGCACTCCAATGCAGGAATGATTCCTTCGGTACGCGACATGATTTGAAAAGCCTCAATGACTTCATCGTCAGTCACTGTCGGATACTCCGCGCGGCCGATGGATGCCAAATATGAATGCTCGGGGCCCACACCTGGGTAATCCAAACCAGCCGAGATGCTGTGTGCTTCTTGCACCTGTCCGTATTCGTCTTGCATCAAGTAGCTCTTCATGCCATGAACAACTCCTGGTTGACCACGACCCACAGCTGCGCCACCGGCAGGCTCTACGCCAATTAAACGAGCGGGAGTATCAACGAAGCCAGAGAAAATGCCCATTGCATTTGAGCCACCGCCCACACAAGCAACCACAAAATCGGGGTGAGAACCCAACAGCGCATCACATTGTTGCGATGCTTCCTCACCGATTACACGGTGAAACTGTCGCACCATATAGGGATATGGATGAGGACCCATAACGGAGCCTAAGCAATAATGCGTTGACTCAACAGTTGCCACCCAGTCACGCATTGCCTCGTTTACAGCGTCTTTGAGTGTTTGGCTTCCCGATGTCACCGCTTCTACTTCGGATCCAAGGAGCCGCATACGAAACACATTCAATTCCTGTCGCGACACATCCACTGCACCCATGTACACCTTGCAATCAAGACCCATGAGAGCCGCCGCCGTTGCCGAGGCGACTCCATGTTGACCCGCACCAGTTTCAGCCACAATGCGCTTCTTGCCCATGCGCTTTGCAAGCAAAGTCTGACCAATGACGTTGTTGATTTTATGTGAGCCCGTGTGATTGAGATCCTCGCGTTTTAACACCAAGCGAACACCCAGTTGCTCACTGAGGTTGTAGCACTCGGTCAACATGCTGGGGCGGCCTGCATATTCGCGAAGCACCTGATGTAACTCTTCTCGAAACGATGAGTCATTCCATGCATCGTGAAACGCAACCTCTAGTTCCTGACATGCGGGAACCAGCGTTTCAGGAACGAAACGCCCACCGAACTCGCCGAAGCGACCATCCGATGAGGGGGTAACAAGAATGCTCATATCTAGATTCCACCACGAATCTGACCC
>JBIKSB010000125.1:0-3991 GCA_044348855.1 Ilumatobacteraceae bacterium
GCAAGGTTTCCGCTGGTGCATCGGTGCTTGATCCGCCACAGGCAGAAAGGGCCAGACCAAGAACGGCTAGGAGGGGGAGAGTGCGCTTCATGAGACTGAATTTACTCCCCAATAGTGAGGAAAGAGTCTCGGCAGAACGATGTGGGGAAGTACCATTTGTCACGCGGACAACGTCGTCCGCGGTGCGCCACCGCACCCCATAGCCCCTCGGGGCAAGAATCTAAGGCAAGAACATGGCTGACTTAGCGGATCGCACGCAAGACTTTGGCGCCAACTCGTGGTTGGTAGAGGAGATGTACGAGCAGTTTCGCACTGATCCGCAGTCGGTTAGTGAGGCGTGGAGAGAGTTCTTTAGTGACTACCGCTCCCAGAATCCGAACCTTGCAACCCCGCCGACTGCTTCAGTAGTACATGATGCGGCACCAGTTGCCGCTGCCCCTGCACCCACAACTGGCACAACTCCTGCAGCTGCTCCGGCTGCTTCTGTTGCGAGCGCACCTGTGGTGGTCGATGGCGAACCAATTCGTGGTGTGGGCGCCGCAATTGTCACCAACATGGAAAAGAGCCTGTCGGTACCTACGGCGACATCGTTTCGCAATGTTCCTGCACGTTTGTTGGAAGTGAACCGCAAGCAAATCAATGACTACCGCTCACGTCATGGCATGAGCAAAGTGTCATTCACTCACATCATTGCGTATGCAATTGTGCGTGCCATCGCAGATGCTGTGCCCAATATGAAAAATGGTTACGCCACAGATGCTGCGGGCAAGCCATTGTTGGTGCGCAACCCACATGTCAATGTGGGTCTTGCAGTCGATGTGGACAAAGGCGATGGGTCACGCAACCTCGTGGTGCCAGTGTTGCGTGATGCAGATGCCCTGGACTTCTCAGGATTCTTGGTTGCCTATGACGAGATCATCCGCAAAGTAAAGGCAAACAAACTCACCATTGCAGACTTCCAAGGTGCGAATGTCTCTATTACAAACCCTGGAACGATTGGGACAGTGCAATCAGTTCCCCGATTGATGCCTGGCCAAGGCGTCATTGTGGGTGTGGGTTCTATTGATTACCCCGCAGAGTTTCAAGGAACCGATGAAACAAACCTGAACACCTTGGGTGTCTCAAAAGTTGTGACCATCACCAGCACCTATGACCATCGCATTATTCAAGGCGCGGAAAGCGGTTTGTTCCTAAAGCGAGTGCATGAGTTGTTGCTGGGCGATCACGGCTTTTATGACTCATTGTTCCGAGGATTAGAAATTCCTTATCAAGCTGTGCAGTGGGCATCCGACGTTGCCCCGTTGAATCGCGAAGAGACAATGATGCACAAGCAGATGCAGGTGAGTTTGTTGGTGCGTTCACATCGCGTGCGCGGACATCTCATTGCAGACATTGACCCGTTGCGTTGGAAAGAACCTCGTCTACCGCGCGAGCTCGACCCCGCCAACTATGGCCTCACTATTTGGGATCTCGAGCGTGAATTCTTAACTGGTGGAGTTGCCGGCAGCACCAAAATGAAACTCGATGACCTTTTGGGCGTGTTGCGCGATGCGTATTGTCGCACCATCGGTGTGGAATACATGCACATTCAGGACACCGATGAACAGCGGTGGATTCAATCCAAGATGGAGGGCGTAACCTTCACGCCAACATTGGATGAAAAGTTGCGCATCTTGGAGCGTGTCAACGCGGCCGAAGCATTCGAGAAATTCCTTGCGACAAAGTACGTCGGAACAAAGCGATTTGGTCTTGAAGGCGCCGAGTCGATGATTCCGATTATTGACCGTATTGTCAGTTCTGCAGCCGATGATGGCATGCACGGAATTGTGTTTGGTATGCCACACCGCGGTCGTTTGAACGTGTTGGTGAACGTGATGGGCAAGGACTATGCCCAGTTGTTCAAAGAGTTCGAAGGCCATGTCAGTCCAGACTCAGTACAGGGCAGTGGTGACGTGAAGTATCACCTTGGCGCCAAGGGTGAATATCACTCTGCGTCCGGTGCAAGCATCGATGTAGAACTAGCTGCAAACCCCAGCCATCTCGAGACCGTAAACGGTGTTGTGTTGGGAATGGTGCGCGCAAAACAAGACGCAATTCAGCCACCAATGCTCTACAGCGTGATTCCTGTTCTGATGCACGGTGATGCTGCTTTTGCAGGTCAAGGCATTGTGTATGAAGGGCTCGCAATGAGCGATACCAGTGGCTATCGCGTGGGTGGAACCATTCACCTTGTGGTGAATAACCAAATTGGATTCACCACCTCACCGCAGTTTGCACGATCATCGTTGTATGCAACAGATGTTGCAAAGACAGTGCAAGCCCCAATCTTCCATGTCAATGGTGATGATCCTGAGGCGTGTGTACGAGTTGCGCAATTGGCATATGAGTACCGTCAGAAGTTCCACAAAGACGTGGTTATCGACATGGTGTGTTATCGCTTGCATGGCCACAACGAAGGTGATGACCCCAGCTACACCCAGCCATTGATGTACAAGGCCATTGCGGAAAAGCGCAGTGTGCGCAAACTGTATGTAGAACAGCTTGTGAAGCGCGGTGACATCAGTTTGGAAGTAGCCGAACAGGCACTAGTGGATTACCAGAGCAAACTGCAAGTGGCACTTGATGACACGCGACAAAATGCACCAGGCAATGTGAAGGCGGCAAAACCACCTGCACCTATTGGTGTGTTGCCACACGTGGATACAAGCGTGGACAAAGAAACCATTGAACGCATTTTCTATCAACTCACCAATTACCCAGAGGGTTTTCATCCGCATCCAAAGTTGGTGCGACAGTTTGAAGCACGCCAGAAGGCCTATGAAACCGATGGCGACTTTGAATGGGGTGTAGGTGAAGCACTGGCATTTGGTTCATTACTCATCGAAGGCTTCGACGTGCGTCTTGCCGGCGAGGATTCTCGACGAGGAACATTTAGTCATCGACATGCGTCGCTGGTAGATGTGGAAACCGAAGAGACATTCCTTCCTTTGCGAGGTGTGCCAGGAATCAGTGGAAATTTCTGGGTCTATGACTCTTTGTTGAGTGAATATGCAGCGCTCGGCTTTGAATATGGCTACGCCCACTCCAACCGCAATGCCTTAGTGATGTGGGAAGGTCAATTTGGTGACTTTGTCAATGGTGCCCAGATTGTGATTGACCAATACATCGTGGCTGCTGAAGACAAGTGGAAACAGGCCAATGGTCTTGTGATGTTGTTGCCACATGGATTTGAAGGTCAGGGCCCAGAGCACTCAAGCGCACGCATTGAACGTTTCTTGCAGATGTGTGCCGAAGACAATATTCAAGTAGTAAACGCGACAACTGCGGCTCAGTATTTCCATGTGTTGCGTCGTCAACTCATCCGTGATGTCCGTAAGCCCTTGGTTATCTTCACACCGAAGCAACCATTGCGTATGAAAGAAAGTCGTTCACACATCAGTGAGTTCACCTCCGGTTCTTTCCAAGAGGTACTCGATGATCCATTCGTGACTGACAAGTCCGCAGTGAAGCGCATTGTGATGTGTAGCGGAAAAGTTGCATGGGATGCAATGAACGAACGCGTCAAGCGCAATGCACCGGTTGCGGTCATTCGCGTGGAACAGCTGTATCCATTCCCGTTAGATCAAATCAACGAGATGTTGGGGCGTTATCCAAATGCTCGCGAGATTGTGTGGCTGCAAGAAGAGCCCGAAAACATGGGGCCATGGAATTTCGTGGAGCATCTGATTTGGCGCGTGAAAGATCGTGGCTACGACCTTCGCCATGCAGCGCGATTTGCGTCGGGAAGTCCGGCAACTGGATCAAAGGCGATTCATGATCAAGAACATGCCGACCTGATGGATGAGACATTCATCGGCTTGTAGTTCTTGAAAGACCTACATCAAAGGAAGCGCAAGATGGGTTGATAACTCATTGAGTGCAACCGAGGGATCAACAACTTTGATGGTGCGCATGCCCATTGCAGCAGCCGGCTTGAGGTTGATACCTAAGT
>JBIKSB010000126.1:0-3962 GCA_044348855.1 Ilumatobacteraceae bacterium
GTTCACATCACCTCCGAGTGCACGAGCTCCCACAGATCAACGACTCAATCCATTCACCGACAACTACCGCATGGCAGTACCCCTGGAGCAAATGACCACGAGTCGACTTGTGGGAGATGTGGCCCGCGTG
Organism: Ilumatobacteraceae bacterium; assembly: GCA_044348855.1. Lineage (GTDB taxonomy): Bacteria > Actinomycetota > Acidimicrobiia > Acidimicrobiales > Ilumatobacteraceae > UBA2093. Next base: position 131 of record JBIKSB010000126.1, read on the forward strand.
CAGGCGAGTTCTTACGGACATCCAGTTGTCCTAACACCTGAGGCGCGTCCCGAAAACGCAGTCGATAACGACCCACGAACCAGTTGGGTTGTAGGCGTTCGTGCACGAGCTGTTGGTGAGTGGATTCGCATTGACTTTCGCAACCCAGTAACTGCCACCTCCATGAACGTGGATCTCTCGTCGCGGCAGCCTGGAGGGCGCATCATTGAGAATGCACTACTTGAATTACAAGATGCGACAGGAGCGACGTTGGCGAGTGTGCCATTTACGCCGGGGGTAAACGACAGCGTTACTGTGCGCTTTCCCTCAACAACTTTCACAAGTGCAAAGGTCACGATAGTTGAGGAATCACTTTCTCAACTCGTGGACTATTCCACCGCTCCAGGTATCGCAATAGGTGAAATCACCTTTCCTGGCATCCGAAGTTCGGAATATATTGTGCTCCCAGCCACGAGTAGTGCGCTTTTTTCTCACGCACAGCATTCCATCATGGTGCTCACTCGTCAGTCGGTTGATCCTTCCATCCCTCATCGCTCTGACATGGAACTGAATTTGCAGCGTGTCCTCACATTGCCGACTGCTCAAACCTTCACTCTTACTGGCGCTGCCCGTCTGGCTGGTCGCGCAAGTGAACGCATTCTGTCCAATGTCACGAACCTCAACTTGGCTACTTCTTCACACCACATGTTTGGATCTGCACGCAGCATTGCATCCCTAGCCATAGACGGTGACCGCACTACCGCATGGACCACACCCCTGGATCAGACCGTAGGCAGCCAGATCTTGTTCACATTGAATCCAATAAGTAGCGATCCTCTTCTTCGGCTACATGTACGCGACGATCGTTTTCATTCTGTTCCCCAACGCGTCACTGTGGTTGATGCATCTGACAATGTGTTCCCACTTGAACTGACAGGCAAGGATGGAGTGCTTACCGCGCCATTAGATGCTGCTATTCAGTTTCCACTTCAATCCCTTTCCATAGATGAAGTTCGCAGTCGTACGTTCCGTAATTACTTCACCAGAGCACCGCGCGAACTTCCCGTGTCCATTACAGAAATTGATCTCGGTACCAACCACCCGTTAAGAGTTCCCTCGATTGATTCTCAGTGTCGAACAGATCTCCTAGAAGTCAATGATCAGCCGGTACCTGTTCGAGTAATCCCTAGAGGGGACATCTTTGATACTTCTCAGAACTTTCGTGTTGAAGCCTGCCAAACCATCACCTTGCAAGCCGGTGAGAATTACCTCCGCACCGCTAAGGGGCTAGACGTTGGACTTGACGTGGATCAACTTGTCCTAACCGGAACTACAACTTCTACCCATGAATCTGTATACACACCAGTAGTTGTGACATCACAAGAGAGAACTCGACTTTCTGCACGAGTCACAGCTGACTCACCGCAAATAGTCTCTTTTGGACAAAGCGTTAATCATGGTTGGAAGGCAACCTTGAAGACAGCGGACAGCTCCATTGACTTAGGTCCGCCATTTGTTGTGCAGGGATATGCGAACGGTTGGCTGGTACCCGAGCCAGGTGAGTTGATTCTTGAATGGACACCACAGAGATGGGTAATGGGGTCGATGATCTTGTCTCTGCTGTGTGTGTTTGGTTTCATATTTCTGGCTCTATGGCGACCTCGCCTCCTCACAGTGCAATCGACCAATGAGAATCCACTCCGCCTCCGCCCCTCTTCGCGAGTAGCCATCGCTTTGTATGTAGGCCTTGTTGTAGCGTTTGCGGGTGTACTACCGGCACTTATCTCAGTAGTGCTCCTATTCTGGTCGCGACGTTTCAGCGCGTATGCAATTGGTCTGCTCGTGGCATTAATTGCCGGAGTCATCATCGTGCAACAGACTCGCTACGGCTACCCCGCCACACTCGACTGGCCACTCCGCTTTGCCGATCTGACCCCTTTGACGTGGGCTGCAGTAGCGGTCGCATGTATCAACCCCTTGCTACGTCGTAACTAGGTACAGTTTTGTTATGGCAAAAGTCCTGGTCATTATTCCCACTCACCAGGAAGCGGACAACATTGTCACTGTCATTACGCGCATCCTTGCCGCAGTCCCAGGTGTGCATGTGCTCGTCGTAGATGATGCAAGTGTTGACGGGACACCAGACTTGGCAGAAGAACTCGATGCAGGCCGCGGTCAAATTTCCGTAATTCGACGCAACAGCAAAGATGGGCTTGGCAATGCTTACCGTGTGGGCTTTGCCTGGGGTCTAGAGAGAGACTTTGACATCTTGTGCGAAATTGACGCTGATCTCTCCCATGATCCGGCTGTCTTACCTGAATTGATTTCTCCAGTAGCCCTTGGCGCCCAGTTGGCGATTGGCTCGCGATACATACCTGGGGGCGCCATTGTGGGGTGGCCACGCAAGCGCCTTGCTCTGTCGCGATGGGGAAACCGTTATGTGGCTCTGATGTTGGGGCTGGCCATTAACGATGCCACAGCAGGCTTTCGCGCTTTTGATGCCAACATCATTCGCAAATGTGATCTTGTCGGTACTCGCAGTGATGGCTACATGTTCCAAGTCGAAACCACATATCGATTGGTGCGCACTGGATCACGAATCGTTGAGATTCCCATTGTGTTTACAGAACGCCAATTAGGTCATTCAAAAATGAAATCATCCATTGTGAAAGAAGCTCTGTGGCTTGTCACAAAATGGGGACTTCGCGACATGTTGACACGCCGCAGACTGCAAGTCACAAATTTCCGCGATCAATAGATCGCACACAAGGATTGTCTAGCGACGAGGTGAACGCGCCACCGCAAACAACACGAGAGTGTCGGTATCGATGCGGTTTGTTACGGCGAAACGATCTTCGCCAATCACTTCGCTTGGCCCATTGATTTTTGCCAAGACTGGATACACAACACGTCGGCCCAAAGAGTGCAGTGCAACAAACCAACTACGCGGCAGACGATGACGTAACTTCAAAAAATCCAACGCAAGAATGCGCTTACCCGTGCGTCGCCGCTTGGCGAAATCTTGACGAACTGTCTCATCTCCATCCAAACCATGCACCACTACATCTTCAAAGTAGGTACCTAACATCTCACGCAGTTGTTCTGGCTGGAAAAGATGCACATGGTAGGGATTTTCAAAGTCAGCAGGTTCATTCGGCGTCAACACGTACACGGCTCCGTCGCTTTTCACTACGCGTGCCATCTCTGCAACATGTCCGGAGGGATCTACAAAATGTTCGATGATGTGACTTGAACACACGGCATCAACACTTCCCGTCTTGAACGGCAAGATCGATCCGTCACCACATACCGCACCCACTCCTTGATGTTGAGCAAGATGTGCAGTCTCAAGGTCGTAGTCCACACCCAAAACAGTGCGATTGGGTCCTGCGAGGCGGATGGACTCATCACCCACGCCACAGCCAATATCGAGAACAAAGCCAACGGTTAAGCGCTGTTTCACTTCTCTGTAACCCGCATCATGCAGAGCAATAAGAGCAGACGGTGTGCTGTCTTTGAGTGGGCGTTCACCGGTTTGTTTCATAGTGAGTTCTAGTATAGGAATGCCATGGACGACCCTTCAGACATCTCCACTGATTGGGCTCAACAGCTGCAAAAGTTGGTGCAATCCCTCCATTCACAGGGCATTACCCATGTTGAATCATTTGCGTGGCGTGACCTAGCAGACCCTGATGCAGGTGGCTCAGAAGTGCATGCAGACCATGTCATGTCGCGTTGGGCTACAGCCGGCCTCTCTGTATCGCACCGCACCTCTACAGATGGACAGAAGGAAACATTTGTCCGCAATGGTTACACCGTGACTAGGCAAGGTGGCCGTTATTCAGTCTTTGCC
>JBIKSB010000127.1:0-3946 GCA_044348855.1 Ilumatobacteraceae bacterium
TTGCGGTGTTGTCATTGATGTGGTTCGCACTTACTGCCGTGGGTGGTCTGGCGATTGCACGTGCAACTCACACCACACTGTTGCGCGGGCATGCACAATTTATTGCTGATGCCGTTGCGTTAGCCCATGTGGACCACGGTGCATCATCTGCCCAACAACTTGCTCGCATACTTGGGGTGTCTATTACCTCGGTGTCACTTCATGGCGAGGGTTTCACCACAGTGGTGGTGCAAGGGCCTAACTTCACAGCCACATCTTCGGCGGGTTGACCTCGCCGAGGGCCGTGGGCTCATTAGTCTCAAAGTATGTCTTCCACCGCACCTGCTCCCGATCAGCGCCGCCGCGTGCGTCGGGTCGCGCGCATCGTGCGCGAAATCGATGTGTGGAGTGTGGCAAAGGTGGGCCTTGTTTTTCATGTAGCCCTTTATGTGGTGTTGTTGCTGTCGGGTGTGCTGTTGTGGAATGTGGGCAGCGCCACCGGAACCATCGACAACATTGAGCAGTTCATGGAGTCATTCGGATGGGATTCATTCACCTTCAAGGGCGCCGAACTATTTCAGTCCATGGCCATTTTTGGCATCTTTGCCATTCTGGGCGGTACGGGTCTGTGGGTTCTTGGGGCCTTAGTTTTCAACCTCATCACCGAATTGGTGGGGGGTATCCGGGTCACTGTCTTGGAAGAGGAAGTGGTGGCTCGACCAGTTGATCGCAACGGTTGAGGCAGAGCGTTCCTAAAGGTAGAGTTCAAAGTCCCACATGGGGCTATAGCTCAGTCGGTTAGAGCGCATCCCTGATAAGGATGAGGTCACAAGTTCGATTCTTGTTAGCCCCACCATTTGTCCCACTGGGCAATTATGAGCATTTTGGCCGAGCTAGATTGAATGTATGTTTAATCCAGTTGGCCGCGTTATTGCCGCCGCATTTATCGGCGCATTCGTTCTTACCCAAGCAGCGGTCACCAGAGCATGGACACCCACAACAGATCGCATCAATGTCGCCACATTTGGCGGTACGGGTATTGATCGCGCCCAATCAATGGTGGTTGATGCCGCTGGAAATATCTATACCACTGGACATTTCAGCAACACAGTAGATTTTGATCCCAGTGTTGGGACTTTTAATCTCACTTCTGCTGGTGGGCTGGATGTTTTTGTCACAAAACAGAATTCTCAAGGTGAGTTGTTGTGGGCGGTGCGGGCCGGTGGCCCGCAAGACATTCAAGCCAGTTCGATTGCGGTTGATGCCACGGGCAATGTGTATGTCACCGGATATTTCCTCGGTACAGCAGATTTTGATCCCCGACCAAGTGATATTGAGAATCTCACGGCGGCTCAGGCTGATGTATTTGTGTGGAAGTTGTCGCCTGCTGGCGCTGTTGTGTGGGCGAAGCGCGCTGGCGGATCTGGATTCGACTCGGGCAGTTCGCTAGCCCTCGATTCGGCAGGCGATGTGTATGTCACTGGTCAGTTCATTGGAACGGCAGAGTTTAATTTTGGTGGCGTTTCATCCCCTCTCATCTCTGACGGTGCCGCCGCCGATGTGTTTCTATGGAAACTAGATTCAGCGGGTGTTATACGGGTGATAAGGCAATACGGCGGCCCTGAAAACGATGTCGGTGCCGACATTGCTATCGACGCGGCGGGTTCTGTGTATTTGACTGGATATTTTACGGGTACGGTAGATTTTAATCCAACGGGCGCTGCAGTCAATCTCACATCCAACAGCGCCGCCGGCGATGTGTTTGTGTTGAAGCTGTCAAATTTCGTCACGCAGTGGGCGAAGCGCGCTGGTGGATCAAGTTTCGATGACGGGGACTCAATAGATGTTGATTCGACAGGCAATGTGTATGTCACCGGAAACTTTCAAGGACCTGCCGACTTCACTTCTAATGGAAATCCTGTCACCCTCACTTCTGCAGGGCAGGACGAAGTATTCGTGTGGAAATTGGATTCCGCTGGCGCTGGTGTGTGGGCCAAGAGCGCCGGCAGTTCAGGTGGCGACGTTGGTCGTTCCGTTGTAGTGGATTCGTCGGGCAATGTGTATGTCACTGGTATTTTCACAGGAACTGCTGATTTTGACCGCGATGGAAACTCGGCCAACCTCACGGCGGTTGGTTTCGATGTGTTTGTGTGGAAGTTGTCTTCGGCTGGTGCTTTGGTGTGGGCGCGTCAAGCACGGGCATCGGATTTTTCTGATGGCACCTCAATTGACGTTGATTCGTCGGGCAATGTCTATGTCGCTGGTTCTTTCGGAGGAAACGCAGATTTTGACCCCAGTGCGAATACTTCTAATCTCACTTCAGCAGGCAGTGAAAGTGAAGATGCATTCGTCTGGAAGCTCACGTCAACTGGTGCTGTCGCGGTGTCGCCTGCACCCGCACCCGTGCCTGCACCGGGAACTCCGAATCCCACAACAGTGAGTGCTGCATTGGTGAGTGCACCTGCGTCGGTGTCGTATCGCGCAGCTAACAAAGGTGTGACATTGCGGTGGGGTGCAGTAAGTGGTGCATCGTCTTATGTGGTCACTACAACCAGTGGTACTCAGGTGTGTGCAGCAACAACTACGAATTGTGTAGTGAACAGTTTGCGTAACGGCCGTGCATACAACTACAACGTGTTTGCAGTGAATGCTGATGGTGTGCGATCCACTACCAGCATTCAGGTGTCGGCGCGTCCTGGGTTCCAAGTGAAAACAACAACCGTGAGAACTAAGAGAACCGTGTCGCTGTCATCGATTGTGACCACTCCTTCAAAGGGGCGAAAGACATGGACAATTACTTCTGGCAACTGTCGTATCAGCGGCACTCGTCTTGTGGCGCCCACGAAAAAGGGTTCCTGTAAGTTGCGGTTAAGTACAGCAAAGAGTGGTGCTTATGGTGCAATGAGCACCACAATCAACGTGACGGTGCGGTAACACAACTCGGAAAGAGTTTGCTAGGCGACAGGTAGGCTCGTCATTGTGAGGTTTATTCGTCAAGTCATTCTCGCGGTCTCCATCGCAGGTATGGTCGCTGGCGTGTTGCGTCGTCGCACAAAAGGTGTAGTTGCTTCTCAACAAGGTGGGTGGCAAAAGGTCACCCCGCAGCGCTAGCTACATGACAAGCTCCATTGGCATTGTGGGCACTGGCATCACAAGTCAACGCGTTGCTGCCGCATTGCACACCGCAGGCATTACGCCGCGCATTGCACATGTGCGCAACGCCACCGAACTATTCGATTGCGCTGTAGTCATAATTGCAAGTGGTGCACCACATGCATTGTTGGTGTCATCATTTATCGCCCAAGGTGTGCATGTAGTGTCCACAAGCGACAACCTTGCCGATGTATTAGCCCTGACCGACTTTGATGCCATGGCAAAGACGCACAACAGTGTGCTTGTTGCAGGTGCCTCGTGTTCACCGGGAATGTCGGGCTTGTTAGTGAGTCATATGTCGCGCGCATTCCAATCAATTGATGAAGTGCACACCGCAGTTCATGGCACTGGCGGGCCCATGTGTGCACGTCAACACCATGATTCGCTGGGTGGTATTTCTGTGGGGTGGCACGATGGCGAATGGCTACAACGCCCCGCAGGCAGCGGACGCGAATTGTGTTGGTTTCCCGATCCTGTCGGTGCTCGAGATTGTTATCGCTTCGCAAGTCCCGAACCAGTGCTGATGCAACGTATGGCACCAGAACTACATCGCATCACCGCACGCGTGTCGGCTACACGTCGAGATCGCCTCACGGCACGTTTGCCTATGTTGCGTAAGCCTCACGCCGAAGGTCTCGATGGTGCACTACGCGTAGAGGTGCGGGGCATACGACACGAACGACGACACGTAGAGATTGTGGGCATCGTGGATCGTCTTGCCACCGTGGCAGGAGCTGTTGCGGCACACACGGCGATCGCGCTGACCAAGACATCGGTTGCCGCGGGCGTACACACCTTGGGTCAAGCAGCCTTA
>JBIKSB010000128.1:0-3943 GCA_044348855.1 Ilumatobacteraceae bacterium
GCCAAGCACCTCAACGCGAATAGTTTCACTTGGGTCAAGAACCATAGAACGATCAAAGAGCATGTGCGGCGAGACAGGCGTAACGAGAAGGGCTCGAAGACGTGGCGACAAGATAGGTCCACGCGCCGACATTGAGTACGCCGTCGATCCAGTCGGGGTGGCAATGATGAGTCCATCGGCGGCATATGTCGTAAAGGGCGCCTTATCAATATCGACCCCGAGACGCACCGTATGACCGGCATCTTTTTTCTCGATAACTACTTCATTAAGTGCCAACAAGTTCGCCAACCGTGCACCGTGAGACCACAGGGCAACCTCCACCAACATGCGATCGTCGTAATCAAATTGCACACCGTGCACGCCGCTCTTCCACGCAGCCAGAGCATCCACAACAGCTTCTTGTTCTACCGTTGCCAAGTAACCCAGTAAACCGAGATTGACACCAATGATGGGTACGGGTGCACCTGCAAGCGAACGCACTGCACGCAACATCGTTCCGTCTCCGCCAATTGATACCAAGACATCAGTCGATGAGATATCTCCCACTTGGGCATCTGGTGCGTCAATAACAAGAGCGTCAGCCTCATCAATGACAGCCACACAATCATTGTCTGCTGCCCAACGAGCAATCGCGCGGGCCAACTCAAGTGCATCTGGGCGAAAACGATGCACTGCTAGACCAATACGACTCATGACACACAACCTAGAGAACCAACAGGGCACTTCACCCACATAAGGAACTCAATATTGCCCTCGGCGCCCTTGATGGGTGACTCAACCACAGATTGGACAGTCCCCCCACGTTGCTCAACCGCTTGCGTCACTTCATCTATGGCACGCGCATGTATCTGGGGATCAGTGATGATGCCCCGGCCACGTGAGACTTCTTGACGGCCCGCTTCAAATTGGGGCTTCACTAACAACACCATCTCTGGTGCACTGAATCCCTCCTCCAAGGTGCACGCAGCCATCAGAGACTCCATCACTTTTGTCAGCGAGATAAACGACAGATCAGCAACCACCAACGAACATGCAAAGTCAAGATCTGTGACCGAAAGATCACGCACGTTGACGCCATCGCGCCACACAACGCGCGCATCAGCTTTGATGCGTTCATGGAGTTGATTTCTTCCTACATCGAGCGCAAGAACACGACGCGCTCCTCGCTGCAACACACAATCGGTGAATCCACCGGTAGAGGCACCAGCATCTAGGACCGAACGATTTTCCACGTTGATGCCGAAGACATCAAGAGCATGCGCAAGTTTTTCTCCACCGCGGCTCACATACTTTTTTTCGACAACTACCGAAATGGCTTCATCGGGTGAGACCATGCGCGAGGATTTCTGCGCAAAGCTGCCCGCCACCAATACTGCGCCTTCTTCAATCAAACGCGACGCTTCCGAACGGGTTGCCACGAGACCGCGCTTCACCAAAGCAGCATCGAGTCTCATTCGCACATATCAAGCGTACTTGCCCCATTCGGGGTGAGGTTTACACAATTTGGTCCACAATTGCAGCCAAGTTTGCACCAACGATGTCTGCATCAATTCCCTCAGCTGACGAAGTCATCCCACTGAGCACCAAACCGAATGCACATCCCAAGGTGCGAGCGAATGCTCCATCGGTAGACACAACATCGCCCACCATCATCATCTCGTGTGCCCCCACATTGGGGTCAAGAGACGCCACGAGATCTGCCATTGGTTGATGAGGTTTGCCAGTGACGATTGCCCTTACTCCTGTTGCATGCTCGATTGCCGCAAGTATCGAGCCCCCGCCAGGAATAGGTCCTTGTGGCGTGGGATACGTGGGGTCGCTGTTTGATCCAATCAGTCGCGCCCCATGACGCACTGCTGTCAAAGCTGCAGAGAGAATATCGAAGTTAAATTCTCGATGAAATCCCACCACAACAGAGTCAAAGGTTCCCGTTACAGACTCCACTCGGTAGGGCACAACTACTTCTGCTCCTTTGAGCGTTACTTCCTCAATGAGTCCTTCACCACCACACACCAGTACTCGCTCACCCTCGGAGATGTGGGTGGAGGCAGCCATTGCCGAGGTCACCACATGACCCTCGGCCGCGATGCCCACACGCTCTAGTGCTGCATATTGCTGGGCGCGCGTCGAAAAAGAATTATTCGTCACAAACAGCACACGAATCCCCCGCTCCCTCAATCGTGCAATGGCATCAGTACTGCCCGCGATGGGCTCATGGGCCAACCAAATCACCCCATCGAGGTCACAAAGCACCGTTTTCAGTGAATTCATTTTGCTCATCACCATTAATCCTGCCACCCTTATGGGCGTGCCTCGTTTCGAACCATTTCCCGCTCTTCGCTATCGCACTCACAACTCCACAGACATCGGAGTTCTCAGTGCGCCACCCTATGACGTTTTTGACGAAGATCGCCGCCAACAATATGCGCAGTCTCATGCACACAACATCGTGCATGTGGACTACCCAATTGAGTCAGATGGTCCACAGCGCTACGACAATGCTGCACGTGTTCTGCATGAATGGATCTCGAATGGTGTACTCGCTCGAGACACCACTGCATCCTTTTCGATCTACCGAATGACTTTTACCGATGATGCAGGCCGACCACGCACAACAATTGGCGTGATTGGGGCTTTAGAAGTGGTGGACGAAGGAGCAGGCGGAGTCCTGCCACACGAACGCACCACACCAAAAGCCAAGACCGACCGTCTCGATCTCACTCGTGCAACACAGGCCAACTTAAGCCCCGTGTGGGGTCTTTCATTAAGCAAAGGGCTTACAGAGTTACTCATGGAACCAGGCGAAGTTGTCGCTGAGTGCACAGATGAAGAAGGCGTCCATCACGTCATTGAACGAGTGGATGACCCGGGCCGCGTACACGCAATTGGCGAGCGAGTTTCAGCATCTCCTGTGCTTATCGCCGATGGACATCATCGTTATGCAATCAGTCGCACCTACCGTGATGAGGTGCGCTCTGCAGGCGGTCCTGTGGGGGCAGAGTTGACAATGACCTATGTGGGCGAACTTATTCAAGAACAACTCAGTGTTGCTGCTATCCATCGCCTCTATGACCTCTCTGCCGCAACACTTCTCAGTGCGCTTAGTCCGTACTACTCCGCTGCTGATGCAGGAAAAGTAGATACGCACACCATTGCCCAGATGGACGAAAAAGGTTGTCTATGTCTTGTAGACGCCGAAGGTAACGGCACATTCTTGACGCCAGATGAATCAGCGCTTTCGTCAATACGCAATCTTGATAGCTCACGTCTTGAATTTGCACTCTCTAGTACATCTCATGAAGTGTCGTATCAACACGGCGTGAAGGAAGTTCTTGAAAAGGTAACGAGCGGACAGTTCGGCTCTGCAATGCTGATTCGACCCGTGTCCTTGGCTGAAATTCGTCGCACGGCAGACACCGGTGAATTAATGCCACCAAAGTCCACTTTCTTTACCCCGAAGTTGCGTACAGGAATGGTGCTTCGCCCACTCGACGGCTAGAGCCTTATCAGCAATGAGGCTCTATCTATGCCTACGAAATTGATGCTTGATAAATCTCTTCGATTGTTGCATCAAGCATTGCATTGAATTCTGCATCGCTTTGCTTTGCCGATAAACCTTCGGTCAAAGCTCGAGAGAAACTGGCAATCATGCCTTTGTTGCGAGACAACTTTGCGTTTGCATCTTGGCGGCTGTAGCCGCCCGACAATGCAACAACTTTTAACACAGCTGGATGGGCCACTAGTTCTGCATAAAAGTTGTCAATGTTCGGCAATGTCAATTTCAACATCACAGGGCGATCGGGAGACTGCTTGTCAAGTTCTTCCAAAATTGCAGCCTTCAGAATGACTTCGCACTCTGACTTTGATGCACTATGAATGTCGACTTCAGGCTCAATGATGGGCACAAGTCCAGCAGCGAGAATCTGGCGACCCACTTCAAATT
>JBIKSB010000129.1:0-3937 GCA_044348855.1 Ilumatobacteraceae bacterium
ATGGTGAGGGAAGTGACCAAATGAGATTCCGTAACAATATTGCCTCATTGACATTCAACGAAAGATGACGCATTGCCTCGTGCAGACGAGAAATTGCAGCCACGTAGGCCTCAGGATGCAAGATGTGGCCATTGCGGGTGAGTTCATCTCGATAGATGCCAGCAATCTCGGTTAGGCCTGCACGTAACTCATCTGTGCGATGACGGCGCACTTCGCGCTTGTGTTTCTCTTCAAGTGCTTTCTTCCCACCGCGCTTTACACCCATGAGTGCAAGGTTCTTCTCTAGATCTGCAATTTCTTGTTCATGTCGTTGATGAATGGGCTCTACCGATTCATCAATCATTGCAACAATCTGTTCCACGATGGCAATCACGGTTGCGCCTGTGCCATCAATGCGCCGAGGAATGTTGGCGAAAAACTCTCGACGCTTGACGAGTTGCCGATCAGAGGCAAGCAAGCGCGCACGAGTCAGGCTGCCGTGTGATGAATGAGCAGCGATTGCAGCAACGTCTGACTGCACGCCTTCGCTCAACAACACATCTATGACGGTGTCGTCGTTGAGTGCGCCAAAATGCACGGTGAAACATCGCGACACGATGGTGGACAATGAATCATCCACTTGGTCAGCAAGCAAAACAAAGAAGACTCCAGGTGGTGGTTCTTCAAGTGTTTTCAATAAACGCACAATTGCTGCTGGCTGCATGAGGTTGATCTCATGCATGATGATGACTTTGCGGTTGCCTTCAGTGGGGGTAACAGACGCAAGTCGTACAACTTCTTCAGATTGATCCTTGATGATGGATGCGCCTTCGCGCACCACAAGATGGATATCGGGGTGTGTGCGACGTTGCGCCAGATCATTGGCACGATCAGTGGGGTCGTCATTGTTGGCGAGCAAAACTCCGGCAAATGTGCATGCTGCTTCTTCTTTGCCGCAACCCTCAGGGCCAATAAAGAGATATGCGTGCACGGGTTGCAGCACGGCGTTGCGCAAGAGTGCAACGGCGCGGTCTTGGCCACGCACGAAATCCCACACTGAAGTCACAATGTGAGACTACTGATTCAGACGGGCAAGAACCTTGGTGTAGATGTCGGCTTCCACATCGTCTTTCGTCATGGTGCCATCAATGACAATCCAACGTTGGGGGTCGGCATTGCGTAACTCGGCAAAACCTTGGGCAATGCGTGCAAAGAAATCTGCACCCTCGCGCTCGAATCGGTCCAGATCTCTTTTGGCAAGACGCTCATTGAGAATGTCGGTGGGTACATCTATGTAGACAACAAGGTCGGGGAGACGATCGCGGAGCGCCCATTGTGAGATTGAGAGAAGCTCTGTTGTGCCCAACTGTCGTCCGTACCCTTGATAGGCAAGGGTGGAATAAATAGAGCGATCACTGACGACGTGTTGGCCTCGTTCGAGTGCAGGTGCGATGACTTCGGCCATGTGTTGTGCGCGGTCTGCAGCCATCAACAATGCTTCCGTGCGTCGGTCGAGTTCGACGTTTGCAGGGTCTGCCAATATTGCGCGAAGTTCGCCTCCTATACGTGTACCTCCTGGCTCACGTGTAATGACGGCGTCTAAGCGTTGACCTAGGCGAGTGGTGTGTGTGCTTTTCCCGCACCCCTCTAGACCTTCAAGGGCAATATAGACAGGCGTATTCACTCGCCCTCTGATTCAGCTGCAGGCTTTTCTTTCGGTGAAGCCTTTTTCTTGGGCGTTGCTTTCTTTGTAGCAGTCTTTTTTGCTGCCGCCTTCTTTGCAGGAGCTTTCTTCGCAGCAGCTTTACGCGCACCAGATTTCTTTTTTGGTCCGCCATTTGCTTCGATGTATTCGCGACGCAATTGCAACAACTCGTAAGCGCGTTCATTGGTCATCAATTCCATGCGGTCACCACGTGTGAGACCTGCATTGGTTTCGCCATCGGTGACGTAATCGCCGAAGCGTCCTTCTTTACCCACAACAGGCTTTCCACTCGAAGGATCGTTACCAAATTCCTTCAATGGTGGTTTGGCTGCTGCACGACCGCGACCAAACGTGCGTGGCGTGGCAAGCAATGCGAGTGCTTCTTCCAAAGTGATTTCCAAAATCTGTTCTTCAGTTTGTAGAGAACGACTCTCTTTTCCTTTGGAGACATATGGGCCATAGCGACCATTTTGCGCATACACCATCTCACCATCTGTGGGATCCGGGCCCAATTCGCGCGGAAGTCCCAACAAATCAATCGCATCTTTCATGGTGATGCGTTCGATGTTCATTGTCTTGAACAGCGACACCATCTTTGGCTTTTCCATTCCCGATGGTGGTTCGTCCATGGTGCCCCACTGCACGTATGCACCATAGCGACCGGACTTTGCAAAGACGGGATGACCATTCCACTCACCAATGGGAACATCACCCTTAGGTGCGTTCAACAAGCCCACAGCAATGTCAATAGTGAGCTCGTCTGGAGTCATGGAATCGGGAACACTTGCAGTGTTTTCACCGGAGCGCACATATGGCCCATACAGTCCTGGTTTCACGATGACTTCTTCACCAGTTGTGGGGTGAGCGCCCAATATAAAGGTGTTCAAAGTTGCTGCATCGATGGTGTCGAGGTTTGAGGTGACGATGTTCTTTAAGCCAGGCTCATGTTCACCGCCGAAGTAAAACTCCTGCAGCCATGTGCCTTTCTGCAATTCGCCACGTGCAATGGCGTCAAGATCAGCGTCAAGGTCTGCGGTGAATTCATCGTTGACAAGTGCTTCAAAGTTTTCCGTCATGAGACGAATTACTGAGAACGCGGTCCACGTGGGAACAAGCGACGTGCCTTTCTTCCACAAGTAATGGCCACGATCCACCATGGTGGAGATAATGGACGCCCAAGTAGAGGGGCGACCAATACCTTTCTCTTCCAACACCTTGACCAACGATGCTTCGGTGTATCGAGGTGGTGGAGTAGTGGCGTGAGGTGTAGCGCCGTAGTGATCTACGGCAACTTTTTGACCAGCTGCGAGATCGGGAAGCAACAATGCTTTTTCATCATCGCTTTCGGCGTCGTCCTCATCGCGTGATTCTTCGTATGCGGCGCGGTAACCGGCAAACTTGATGGTGGTACCACTTGCAGTGAATTCACAGTCACTGCGCGATGCATCATTAGCCGTGGCACCCATGCGCAATGTCACTGTCTGTCCAATGGTGTCAGACATTTGTGATGCCAAGGTGCGTTGCCAAATCAATCGGTACACCGCAATGTCTTGTCCGCGAAGTTCACTGCTGAGTGAATCTGGTGAGCGAAGTGGCAACGCAGGGCGAATTGCTTCGTGGGCTTCTTGTGCGTTCTTTACCTTGTTGGGGAAAGTACGTGTGGTGTTATGGACGTAGTCCTTGCCGTAATCACGTTCTACATACGTACGAATTTCTGCCAATGCTTCCGATGACAAAGTCACTGAGTCGGTACGCATGTAGGTAATGAAGCCGCGTTCGTAGAGGCCTTGGGCCACGCTCATTACTTGTCGAGCAGAAAGACGCAACTTGCGTCCTGCTTCTTGTTGCAGAGTGCTGGTGGTGAAGGGAGCTTTAGGCGATGATCGATACGGCTTTTCATCTCGTGATCGCACCACAAGATCTGCACTTGTGAGACCGGCCACGAGTTCATCGGCGCGTTGTTGGTCAAGAACCACAACATCGTTTTGCTTCTCGCCTTGGTCGGTGAAATCTTTACCACTTGCGACACGTGTGCCGTTGATGGAATGCAACTTTGCAACAAAGTGTGGTGTGGTGGATGTGTGTGCTTCTAGTGAGAAGTAGTCGGCGGCGCGGAACTTGATGCGCTGCCATTCACGCTCTACAACAAGTCGAAGTGCTGGACTTTGCACTCGACCTGCGGACAAGCCCCGATTGACGCGACGCCATAGAACTGGTGACACCTCATATCCATACAGGCGGTCAAGAATGCGA
>JBIKSB010000132.1:0-3899 GCA_044348855.1 Ilumatobacteraceae bacterium
CCACAAAGTGACGGCGCCGCACAAGACCCATGGGCTCGCGACCTGTGGCGCGATAAAAAGGTTCGGCAACGGGTGCTCGCCAGTCCACCACCACTGGTTCACGCTCGGAATCTGCAACTGCCAAACGCCCAATGTGGAAAGTTTCGATGCCGTCGTTGTGTTCATCATCACTGTTGCGATCAATACGACCAAACACCAGTGCTGCATTTCCTAAATCAAGTTGTTCAAGACGATGCACCAAGTTTTCGTCGAAAACATTGCGCTCTAAGCGTGCTTGAAAAGTTCCGCCTGGCCCTGCAGAGGTCAACTCGCGAATTTTCATTGCGCCAGTACGACTTGCTTCCAGGCACTCATAGGCAAACAGGATGTATTCCTGCTCTTGTGCCAGTTCAGGGTGCTGTGGGGCCATGGACACCAATCCGCTTTCGGCTAATGCCTCCCGAATTCGGGGTTGATTAATGCTATCGGGGCACACATCTATCCCACCGAGGGACATCTCTCCATATCCGTGGAGTCATTTCACCCAATAAATAAGGGGCTCATTTCCCTCTGCGAGAGAAAGAAGTTGCATCGTGGATTTTTCTAGACAACACATCGTGGCCTACCTTGTGGCCATTGCCGTGCTTGCAGGCACGGCTACTACCCACGCACCCAGCGCGCTCGCCACGGGTACAGGTTCGGGATCTGTGGACAACGAGACCATCTCTGCTGAAGTGCGCTACGACGCCCCACCAGTTGCAGATGCCTGTGTATGGGAACGTGTGCGAGGGTCGGCTTCGCTGCCCATTGCAGGCACGCAGCCCACTCAATACGAAACTTTGTATTACCGCGCATGCGATGACCGCATCATGTCGTATCACTGGATACGAGATTCCACGCCACAACGCATTGCTACATCTGCGCATAACAAAGTGTCACGGTTAGTGAATGCATTAGTACTTCGCACTGCACCACCGAGTGACAAAATGGTGGTCACTGTAGGAACATGGTTTTGGATTCCTCGGGCCGCATGGAAACCTGTCAGCGTCACAGCATGGATTCCCACACAAGCAGGTCCCATCTCAGTGACCACCACTGCAACCCCGCACACCATCACCTACACCCCAGGTGATGGACAACAACCAGTGACATGCACTGGGCCTGGCACACCATGGACACCACGCGTCGGTGATCGCACGCGCAGTGCCTGCATGTACACCTACTCACGTGCGTCTCATAGTCAACAAGGCCGTCATTTTCGCGCCGCGATGCACGTGACTTGGCGCGTCACATGGCGTTCAAGTCTCGGAATAGCAGGCCGATTACCCAATGTGCGCACGGGTTCCACGATGAATGCCCGAGTTTTAGAGCTGCAAGCCTTGTCTCGTTGACATCTGTTGCCCATAGCCTTGCGGGGTACTTTTGGAAAGGCACAACATGAACGACGACAAGGACCGTTTCCTCCTCGACCGCCGCTACGCAGCAACATTTGAGAACCTCGATGACTCCGTTCTCGCACAGTTAGCTATTGCTCTTGAAGGTGATTTGAAAGACGGCTTTGCCCGCATTGTGGGTCTTCCCGACGGCGCCTACGACGATGCGTCAACTTTGGGTGCACACGTGCGCGAAGGCATTTCGAAGCGTCGCGTTGCCCATGATGCTGGTGTGGTGTTGGCAGAACCCTGCACACAGTGGAGCATTGAACAACTCGGTGATTCTTCAGAGAACCCCACCTTGGAAGAATTGAATGCATTGATTCCACAAGCCATTGAAAAGTTCGGTATCGAAGCTGTGCGTTTGATGGTGATTCAGTATTCACGCTCGCTGAAGGGCTTCCGTCAATTGGTCGCCAGCGATGATCGTTTCACTCCAGTGGGCGTTGCACCTAGTGCTGTAGTTCTGGAAAAAGATGAGGCCGAGCAAGCCGCCAAGCGTGAGGCACGCAAAGCACGTAAAGCATCAGAAAAAGCAGCTCGCGCGAAACAGCAAGGCACACGCCGCTAATTCATTGCGACAGCCAAAAACTCGCTAACCAAAAAAGACGGTGGCGACATCGTCATACAGCGACACATCTACATGGCGAATTTTGCCCACCACATTTTCAAGTGGCACCCGCACCATGTCGTCATTACGCAACGCCACCATGCAATGACTTGCTCCGTCATGTAGTGCGTTTACTGCAGCAATGCCAAGCCGTGTCGATAACACGCGATCAAACGCGTTCGGTGTACCACCACGCTGAATATGGCCAATCTGCACCACTCGGGTTTCATAACCCGTCTGTTTTTCTAATGCACGAGCCACTTCCGAACTGATGCCACCAAGGCGTGGTCTTCCAAATGGATCGTTCTCATACACCGGCGCATCCATGGTGTCCGGCTGTGGCATCGCACCTTCTGCCACCACAACAATGGATGCATAGCGCCCACGATTGTGTTTGCGTCGTACGGCCTCGGCGATGTCGGCAATATTGAAAGGTCGTTCGGGAATAAGAATTGCAGTTGCGCCACCAGCGATTCCTGCATGAGTAGCAATCCATCCTGTGTCACGACCCATCACTTCCACCACCATCACACGATCGTGGCTTTCTGCTGTGGTGTGCAGGCGATCTATTGCATCTGTTGCAATCTGTACAGCGGTGTTAAATCCGAAACAGACATCGGTGCCTTCAATGTCATTATCAATTGTTTTGGGTACTCCCACCACTGCAAGACCAATGTCGGTGTGCAGTTTTGATGCCACCCACAAAGAACCATTGCCGCCAATAACAACCAGAGCATCAATGCCCATCTCGCGCAAGTTTTCTTGCACACGTGCGGGCCCATCGGGATAGTCATAGGGACTGCCTCGTCGTGTACCCAAAATTGTGCCGCCACGCGGCAATGTGCCTGCGAGTGCAGCCACGTTCAATTCCATGTAGCGCTTTTCTAGAACGCCATCCCATGCATCAAAAAAACCGACAACAGTGTCGCCCTTGTCGTTGATTGCTTTGCGCACCACAGCACGAATGACTGCGTTGAGACCGGGGCAATCTCCTCCCCCAGTCAACACACCAATACGCATACAGCGAGCCTAACTAGACGATGGGTGGTGGCGGGATAGGTCTTTCATCCCGATGATGTGTTTGTTCTGCAGAAAGTTCTTGTTCAAATCGATCAAGAGTGCCAAGTGCAAACGCCGCAGCAAGTTCAAGACGAAACTGCACTTCTGAGGACACTGATACTCCATAACCAAGACCTGCGGGTTTGCCTCGTCCTGCAGGAGCAAACACTGTGTACCCATGTGGAGTGTGCGACATGCTGATGAGCTTTGCAAATTTCCATTCGTGCGTGCGCTTTGAGCCGGTGAACATGATGCGCTCATTTGTAACTAATGCATTTCCCTGATCTGTGGGAGAAATGGATTCGTCTCCAGGAATTACTTTTCCTCCAGTGCGACCTGTGTTGATGCGCACTCGACCAAAAATAGGAAAAGACACACCGCCGTAGCCGCCGCTGTAACGCGTAGGGGCACGGACAATTTCCAAATATGCGACCCCTTCGAGATGGGCAATGGGAAATTCGTCTTTGGTCATCATGAATCCGTAATCGTTCATGTCCACAAAATGCTTTGCATAATTTCCTGCATGCGAGTCGCGCACGATGGTCAACATCTCGTTGAGCTGGTCTTCTTCGGTGTTCCACAAGGCCAATTCGGCATTGTGTGCAGCCAGTGCACGCTGATATTTCTTCTCGGATCGGCGCTGAGTAAAGGAATCAAATAGGCCCATGCAATGACCCTAGTGAAGGACTCTGTCACTATTCCTAAATGACATCGATGTAATTGAGATGGCTTGTCGACCGGTTTTGTGCCAAGACGGCAATGAGATGAATGGTCTATAGCCTTTCTACGTGGATTTAGGGGCACCTATTACTAGCAGA
>JBIKSB010000151.1:0-3456 GCA_044348855.1 Ilumatobacteraceae bacterium
CGCTTTCCTGCTTCGACCATTGCACGGTTGGTATCGCGGAAGACTTTTGCATCTACGCGCTCACCGGGGAGGAATCCTGCATCGCCTGGCTCTTGCACACCTACACGACGAGTCATTTGACGAACAATCAACTCGATGTGCTTGTCGTGAATCTGTACACCTTGGTCGCGATAGACCTTCTGCACTTCTTCAACAAGGTATTGCTGAGTCTGACGGATACCAAGAATCTCCATGATCTCTTTTGGATCCCATGGACCATCGGTGACGGGCTGACCCGCTTCGATGTTCTGGCCATCAGTGACCTTTGGACGGCTACCCGATGGCAACAAGATGAGGTGTTCCTCGCCCTTGTCGTCAATCACGGTGATGGGGATTCCCTTGCCTTCGTCTTCGCCAATGCGAATCACACCAGTGGCCTTGGCCAAACGTGCAGATCCCTTAGGAGTACGAGCTTCGAACAATTCAACAACGCGTGGCAAACCGCCGGCGATGTCTTTTCCTGCAACACCACCAGTGTGGAAGGTACGCATCGTCAACTGTGTACCAGGCTCACCAATTGATTGAGCTGCAATAACACCTACTGCTTCACCCAATTCAATGGACTTACCTGTTGCAAGCGAACGTCCGTAACACAATGCACATACACCAAGTACTGCATCACAAGCCACAACGGAACGAACTTGTACGCGCTCAACCTTTGGATCTTCGCGCAACAATTCAAGTTCTGTGTCACCCACGATGAGGTTCTTTGCAAGAACGGTGCCGTCAGAAAGCTCTACATCGTTCAACAATGCACGACCGAACAGTTTGGCCTCGAGGTAACCGCGCACACTGCCCGCATCTGACTTCACGTTTTCTACCCAAAGGCCCAAACGTGTTTCACAGTCGTCTTCGCGCACAATCAACTCTTGAGCAACGTCCACAAGTCGACGTGTGAGATAACCAGAGTCTGCAGTACGAAGTGCAGTGTCTACCAATCCCTTACGGGCACCAGGTGTAGCAATGAAGTACTCAAGTGTTTCAAGTCCTTCACGGAAGTTGCTCTTGATAGGACGAGGAATCATGTCACCACGAGGGTTAGACACCAGACCGCGCATACCTGCAATCTGTCGCATCTGAGTCATGTTTCCGCGAGCACCAGAGGTCACCATCATGTCAATGGGGTTAAAGCGGTCTGCCTTGAACTCATCAACCATGGCAGCTTGCACGTCTGCTGTTGCATCGGTCCAGATTGTTACTTCTTGTTGACGACGCTCACCATCGGTGATGATTCCGCGGCGGAACTGTGTCTCCACTTTGTCCGCTTGCTTCTCATAGCTGTCAAGAATGTCGCGCTTCTTCTTTGGCGTCTTCACGTCATCGATAGAAACTGTCAAACCTGACTGCGAGGCATAGCGATAGCACACGCCCTTCAAGCTGTCGAGAGTTGCGGCAATCACTGACTTGTCGTAGTGATCGGACAAACGCTCCACCACATTGCTCATCTCTGACTTCTTCACAGGTGCTGTGATGTGGCCAAAACGATGTGCATAGTCCGGTGGCAATGTCTCTTCGAACAACAAACGACCTGGTGTTGTATCAAATGCAACACGCTTGCCGTTTTCGTCACGGTCATACATCTTGATCATCGAGTGCAAGTGAATTGCACCTTCATCGAGCGCACGGAATACTTCCCAACGCTGCTGGAATGCACGTCCGTGTCCCTTCAAACCTTCAACTGCTTCTGTCAACCAGAACGCACCAATGATGAGGTCCTGTGAAGGAGTCACAATGGGGCGACCTGACGCAGGCGACAAAATGTTGTTCGCAGACAACATCAACACGCGTGCTTCGGCCTGTGCTTCGGTGGACAATGGCAAGTGAATAGCCATCTGGTCACCGTCGAAGTCAGCGTTGAACGCAGTACACACCAATGGGTGAATCTGAAGAGCCTTGCCTTCAACAAGCACTGGTTCGAAAGCCTGGATACCAAGGCGATGCAATGTTGGAGCACGGTTCAACAGAACTGGGTGTTCCTTAATGACATCTTCGAGAACGTCCCACACTTGTGGGCGACGACGCTCCACCATGCGCTTTGCACTCTTGATGTTCTGTGCGAGTTCAAGATCAACCAAACGCTTCATCACGAATGGCTTGAACAACTCAAGTGCCATCAACTTAGGTAAACCACACTGATGCAAACGCAAAGTTGGGCCGGCAACAATTACTGAACGACCGGAGTAGTCCACGCGCTTACCCAAAAGGTTCTGGCGGAAACGTCCTTGCTTACCTTTCAACATGTCCGACAGTGACTTAAGTGGGCGGTTACCCGGACCAGTCACTGGACGGCCACGACGGCCATTGTCGAACAAAGCGTCCACAGCTTCTTGCAGCATGCGCTTTTCGTTGTTCACGATGATTTCTGGTGCACCAAGATCGAGCAAACGACGCAAACGGTTGTTGCGGTTAATCACGCGACGGTAGAGATCGTTCAAGTCTGATGTTGCAAAACGTCCACCTTCCAACTGCACCATGGGGCGCAAGTCGGGAGGAATAACAGGCACAGCATCAAGAATCATTGCCTTCGGGCTGTTTGCACGACGACCAGCATCATCACGCTTGTTAAACGAGGTGACAATCTTGAGGCGCTTGATGGCCTTTTGCTTGCGCTGTGCGGAAAGTGGCTTGCCGCGCAAACCATTTTCAATTGCATCACGAAGCTTGATTTCTTCTTCATCGAAGTCGATGGAGTCAATCAGCATCTTGATGGCATCAGCACCGGTACCACCAGTGAAGAATTCGTCGTAGCGGAACTTGATTTCCTGCCACAGACGCTCATCTTCAATGATCTTGCGTGGGTGAAGATCACGGAATTCATCCCATGCGCGCTTGACCATGTCGAGTTCGGTATCAAAGCGCTCGCGAAGAAGAGCTTCCTCTTTGTCCATAACTTTCTGACGAGCTTTGATGTCGGACTCTTTCGCGCCCTCTTTCTCCATCGTCTTGAGTTCGGTCTCTTGCTCTTTAAGCTTCGCCTTCAGTGCCTTTTCGCGATCCTTTACGATTGCATCGCACTCTTCGATGAAGTCTTCTTCAAGTTCGGAAAGCTTCTCGTGGCGCTTGTCGGCATCGACAGTGGACACCAAGTACGCAGCAAAGTAGATGACCTTTTCAAGTTGCTTGGCTTTGAGTTCTTCTTTTGGCTCAAGACCACCCAAGAGGTAGGCCAACCATGAACGAGTACCGCGTAGGTACCAAATGTGCACAACAGGTGCAGCCAATTCAATATGGCCCATGCGCTCACGGCGAACTTTTGAACGAGTGACTTCAACGCCACAACGCTCACAGATAATTCCCTTAAAGCGAACACGCTTGTACTTACCGCAGTAGCACTCCCAGTCACGGGTTGGTCCGAAAATCTTTTCACAGAAAAGACCGTCCTTCTCAGGACGCAGTGTGCGGTAGTTGATTGTCTCT
>JBIKSB010000133.1:0-3879 GCA_044348855.1 Ilumatobacteraceae bacterium
TCTGTCTGTCGCGTGGGTGGGCGATTACAACAATGTGGCGAGATCGTTGAGCGAGGCTGTGTTGCTCTTGGGCGGCACGATGTCATTGGGTTGTCCGGCGGGTTTCAACGCAGACGATAGGGAACTTGCGCGATTGGCAGCACTTGGTGGAAAGGTACAACAGAGCACCGACCCTCGCGAGGCAGTACGTAATGCACACGTAGTGCACACAGATACCTGGATTTCCATGGGTCAAGAAGCCGAAGCAGTCGAGCGCCGAAAGATTTTTGATTCCTATTGTGTGACGCAAGAGCTGATGAACATGGCAGCCCCGCAGGCCAAATTCATGCACTGCATGCCTGCTCATCGTGGTGAAGAGGTAACAGCTGAGGTATTTGATGGTCCGTCAAGTGTTGTCATTGCGCAAGGTCATCATCGATTGACTGCTGCACGTGGTGCACTGGCATGGGTAAGTGGGTGGTGAGATGAGTTCAAAGCAACAACGACAGCAATTGATTTCACGATTGATTGATCAACGGCCCATTTCGAGTCAACCCCAGTTACAAGAGATTCTGAAAGAACATGGCATCGAGGCAACTCAGGCCACCTTGTCACGTGATCTGGAAGAACTTGGTGCTGTAAAAATTCGAGTAGCCGGTGGTGATACGGCATATGCAATTGCTGAATATGCACCTGCGCGTATTGCACCCAGTGAGCAACTGCGACGCGTGATGGCCGAATGGGTGGCAGAAGTAAGTTCAAGTGGCAATCTTGTTGTCGTACGCACGCCACCTGGGTGTGCACATGTGGTTGCATCGGCACTCGATAGAAGTGGTTTTGATGGCCTCTTGGGAACCGTTGCTGGTGACGACACCATTATGTGTGTGGCCACCGAAGAGATTGGTGGAGCAGGTTTAGCCGATCAATTCAGGATGCTCTCTGGAGTCACAGATGTCACCGGTGGAATTCCTCGAAGAAAAGGAGCGAGTCATGTCTGAAAAGAATGTCTCTCAGGGTGCCGCATTGTGGCATGGAAGATTTGATGCAAGTCCTGCAGATTCTCTGGTTGCCTATACAGAGAGTCTTTCGTTTGACAAACGACTATGGGCAGACGACATCGCTGGATCCCGTGCACATGTGTCGATGTTGGTCACTGTAGGAATTCTCACTCCGGCAGATGGCGTGGCAATCCTTGCTGCACTTGATCAAGTGGCACACGAATTCTCTACGAATGAATTTGTTTTCGAGCCCACTGATGAAGATATTCATACCGCTATTGAACGACGTGTCACTCAGTTGGCAGGGGAGCCTGGTGCGCGCATACACACAGGTCGTAGTCGAAACGACCAGGTCGCAACATCGCTCAGGTTGTGGTGTAAGCGAGAGATACGCCGAGTGCGTTCCGCAGTACTTGATTTGGTCGACGTTCTTGATGCGCGCGCTGACGAGGCAGATGCCCACGTGCCACCTCTGAGATTGCCGGGGTATACGCACTTGCAGCACGCACAACCCGTTCTACTCTCGCATCACCTACGTGCTCACGCGTGGGCGTTGCTACGTGATGTGGATCGTCTTGGCGATGCGCTCGCACGACTTGACGTATCTCCACTTGGAGCCGGTGCATTGGCAGGTTCGTCGCTTCCACTAGATCCTCAATTTTCTGCGACCCAGATGGGCTTTGCGTCGGTATTCGCTAATTCATTAGACGCAGTCTCAGATCGTGACTTCGTTGCAGAGATTCTGTTCGACGTCGCCCTTATTGGAGTCCATCTCTCCCGCATCGGAGAAGAGTGGGTTCTATGGACAAGTGCTGAGTTTGGTTTTGCTTCACTAGATGATGCCTATGCGACGGGCTCATCGATGCTGCCGCAGAAGAAGAACGCCGATATTGCAGAGTTGGCGAGAGGGAAAACAGGTCGTTTCATTGGCAATCTCACTTCGGTGTTGTCCATGTTGAAAGGTCTGCCTTTGGCATACAACCGTGACCTTCAAGAAGACAAAGAACCATTGTTCGATTCAGTAGACCAGGTCTTGCGTGCGCTTCTTGCACTGCAGGGAATGATCTCCACCGCAACGTTTCATGCATCGGTGATGAGTTCTGGTGCCGATGCAGAAGCTTTGGTTGCAACCGATGTTGCTGAATGGCTAGTGCACAAAGGCATGCCATTCCGGCAAGCACATGCAGTAGTGGGAGCCATCGTGCGTGATGCAATCTCTACCGGTAGGCCTATGGTCGATCTAGTGAGAGAGCATCCACAGTTGGGACAAGAGGCAGCTCAATTGTTTGACTCAGGTGTTGCTGTGCAACGTCGGTCAACATCGGGAGGCGCGGGGCCTCTAGCCTCTGGTGAACAACGCGAACGTTTGCATGCCCGAATCCAACAATTGAAGGCTCGACACTAAATGTCCTATACCGAAACGATTCGAGTGCGCTACAACGAGTGCGACATGCAAAATGTGGTGTTCAACGCCAATTACTGGATGTATGCCGATGATGCGGTGGCACAGTTTGTACGACATGCCATTGCTGTTGAGACACGCACCGAGCCAGATGCAGTGAATTTTGCAGATGTTGGCTTTGACTTTATGTTGAAGACAGCACAAGGTACGTGGCATAAAGGCGCTACCTATGGCGACATTATTAGTGCAACATGTGAAGTTTCTCGATGGGGAAAAACATCATTTGATGTCACGGTGCACATGTCTGTGCAAGATGAACCTGTTTTCGATTGCACCATCACGTATGTCAGCACGACACCTGGAGCGCCCAAGCCAGTTGAGGTTCCAGAGATGATCCGACGCGCCTTAGACCGTTCTTTTTAGAGCAGCCATTTCAGTCCGTAGCCGTGATACCCCACTTCGGCTACACGAAAATGTTGAGGCTCTTGTTCGCCGCTCCAGATATCTACTTGCACGTCAGCGTGAGGACCGTCTGGTTCCATGCGAGCCCAGATCAGTGGGGCAGATGCAGTGGCGTGTTGTCCTGCCTCAAAAAGTGCGCGAGTGAAGCTGTGCTGAGTATGCGTCCCAAGGTACTGCCACACAATGGAGTGAAAAATCATGGTGGCACGGTCACGTGGTCGACTGAGTTGGTCGCGTACCCATGTGTCTGCTGACTGTTGATCGACAATGGGGCGATGCTGTTGGGCGATTTCGATGGCCGCTCTGGTGCGTGTGAAACGTTCTTTTTGGTCTGGCCATACAAAGGACAACAATCGGATTGCATCCTCGTTGTCGGTGACATCTATCGGAGATACATCTGTTCCTCGTCGTCGATGTATGCGTGCACCGGTAAGAGGAATTTTTGGTGTGTGGGTAAACCAGTCGCCCATCATTCTGATGGGCGATGTGGGGTCTCCCATGCGCAGTTGATGTGAACATGCGTAATAGTGATCGCAATTGAGGTTCAACCCTGCACTCGCTCCAATTTCCAGCAGGTCAATATCGTTGATGCCCAGTGAAGTCAACCAATGCAACAAGGTGAGGTGCACCACACTTCTGCCCACCTCATTGGTTTGCACTTGTTGGGTGAGAGCAATATCTATCTCGTCAAGGTGGTCACGCATATACGCAATGACATCGGCGGTGAAATCTTCACCAGGCTTTCCACCCATGCTCGGATAATGGCGCGCTAATCGCTCATCTTTGCCTTGCAGCACTATGCGATGGAGCGCACCTGCCAATCGAAGGGGTAGGGCGTCGTGAATAGGGCGCTGGCTTCGTCCCGCCAGTAGGGCAAATGTGCGACCGTTATCTTCGTAATCGACCGCAAGGTCATGAAAGAGCCGGGCATACATTTGCGAGCCCATCACCTCACATGTGCGCGCTTGAGTCTGCAAAGACAGCAGGGTCTGGTCTTGTTCCTCAAAAAGTGTGAGATCAGACGTAAAGGGTGGGGAA